>JAOUJW010000050.1 GCA_029882975.1 Gammaproteobacteria bacterium | reverse complement strand
GGTTTTCACTTTTAGCCGAAGTGATTAACGATGTAAGATTTGTAGATGGAGTAAAGAAACAAACAGTTAAACGTCAAAGGAGCGCTGCCTGATCATGGTCGCGTACACCAGATTTGACTATAACTCTAAAAATACCGGAGGATAGTGATTATGTAACATTTTTAGTTACTATCAGTGGGATCGGTGGTGTGTTTATAGGTTTGTATTATGCTGCAATCAGTACAATAGCTGGTTCTATATATGCAAAAGTACCAAACAACATACGCGACCTTCTTGCACAGGAGCGAATCGGTAACGTATACATGCACTTTTTGTCCTTCATTACATTCTTAGGAATATCATTAGTATCGTTTCGTGTGCTAGGTTTTGATCGTATATACCTAGCCATTCCAGTAATGCTAGTTGCGGCTGGGGTGGGTATTATAGCTTTTGTTAAATTAGGTCAACGTGTTTTCTATTTGTTCGATCCGACAGCACTAAGTCACCATTTGTTTGGTCAGTTGCGACAGTTTATAAAAATGGTTAATGCGGGTGGTTATCGTTGGAATGATGCGGCTTTTCAAAGACATGCTAATAAATTGGCGTCATCTAGCCTGGATACGTTAGAGACCCTTTCAGATATTACAAAGAAAGAAGTGCACTTGCGTGGTGCGCCATTCATTTCTCTCTCGGAAAATCTTATTTCATTCCTGTTGTTCTATGAAAGAGCAAAGAGAAATATACCCTCAGATAGCCAGTGGTATGAACAAAAATATGTGCATAGAGATTGGTATAGAACTGAAGATACACGGGTATCCGTCGCACATCAGACAGGGACTACTTTGCAGCCTGATGTAACAAATGACAAAGAGTGGGTAGAAGCGAGGGTTTTACCAATAATTAGAGAATGTTTGGAAATTAATTTAAAAGAAGACAGGTACAATGAAATATTAGAGTTGGCAGGATATATCGATGCTTATTTAAAATTGCTAGCAAGAAGTGGAAAAACCGAACGTGCATTAAATATCTTAGAAGAATTGAGTGAGAGTGTTTTAGAGGTCATTTCCCCTGTATCGGAAAAAGAGATTGTTGCTAACGAGATCCTAGAAAAATTGGCAATTATTGAACGACTAGCATCGATGCCTATAACGATTGCATTGGCATGCCGAGAACACATAGAAGAACTAGATTCTGTAAAGGTTGAAAGGCAGCTGTCTAAAATAACTTGGAACAATGATGTTGATTTATATAAACATGATTTTCCTTCCTATTGTTTGCCAAGATTAGAGTGGTTTAAACCAAGGCTAAGTTTTGAAGTTTCTGCAGAAGGAAAAAAAGTTACTCCGATATGGTATCAGAAAGAATTGTTACTACAAATTGAAGGAGATTCTTTTGCTGAGAATACCAATAGCTTGGTCACAAAGGGTTCAAAATTGTATGAGGCATGGATTAGTAAAACAACCAATGCTAAACATCCTTGGTTGGTCGGTGCTGTTATAAGTAGAGAGTGGGAATTTTGGCATAAAGTAGACCATCAAATGGAAATATGGCCAAACAAATGGTCAAACTTAAGCGATGGAAAGAAAATAGAAGGCTTACCTTGGTCTGAATTTGAATCTGAAAAACTCAAAGTGGCAAGTAAGAATAGACAATCAGAATTACTAAAATTAATGTCTGCTCAAAACTTGATGCTTGCCTTTCTGGACCGGCCTGAAGGCTTCCCGGATTATGCTGGTCAATTTTTACATACGTCAGGCGAGGTCTCGCTTGAAGCGTTACTAACAAACAATACAGATTTACTTAGTAAGGTATTTGTAACTTACTTATATGGCTGCATAATGCGTTTCGATAATTTACGCCCAAAAGCAGCATCAATGGATTGGCGCGCTCAGCAAGATTTCAAAATAGCTGCGGCACCATTGCTTGATTTAATGGAGCTTTCTGGATATGCACGCTTAATGGCGGATTATTATGGCAACGATCAAATATGGCAGATAGTTGTTGATGCGTGGGATAAGTATTTTGCCGATAGAGGTGAAGACTCACCATTACCACTGCTAGCCGGAGTTATTGCTTTTACGGAAGGTGCTTTTGAGATTCCACATAGGGGAGTTCTGCGTACGAATTGGAAAATGAGAGTTAGCAGGCAATTGTCTAATGTGCCACGGCACGAAGTCTATTCAAGACATCATATAGCGTCACATACTGTTGTTGATCATGATAGTCCTTTAATAAGAATATTTTCCCGAGAGCCGTACGGAAGTTTTCATGACGGAATTGATATTTTTATAACATTTTATCTGCGGATTAAAGATGGCGCTGATCAATTAGATTTTGGGTGGAAAAGACGTGACTTGCAAGAATCACTAGATCGTGAAGCAAGAAATGTAGAAGAAGTCCATTCTGAGGAGGGCCCAGAGTGAGAAGGCGTAGAGCACATCGGAATGTCGAACCATCTGTGGCTTCTCATTTCCCGAGCTTATCTAAAGGATATGATATTGATCCAGATGTCCATATGTTCACGGAAGACGTTCATCTAGCAATAATGCCAATAGGTGGTCGAACAGAGAGGCAGGAAGATTTTGCGGTCGAACTTAAGGGTGAAGAGCCAGATTGTGAAAAAGCAAAAGAAATAATTGGTGAACTTGGCGAATACGATAGGCACGATACTGAGGCAATGGTTTGCGATGCAATTGATAACATAGCAAGACATTTAGCATGGGAAGGTCAGGCGGTTTATGAAATCATAACGGATAATGAACAGATATACATTCACGGTTTTACATCAAAATATTTATTTAAAATCTTTATATGGTTCTTGCAAATTATTCCTCCAGGAGACTGGGGTTTGTGGAAAAGAAAGTACACTCTGGTTAGCAGGGAAAGAATCTGGAAGGTAAATATTCCACGTGAGTTAGGAGGCACGAGTGGATATAAAAGAGTTATAAAAAGACTGGGTAAGTATAGTCATCTAGGCCCAGAATTTTATAGACAAGATTTAGAACAAGGAATTACAACTAAATATTATGATTTTCTGAAATATGTAAGAAACAGTGAAATATATTTCAATAGAGTAACTCAAAAATGGGGATGGAATAGAAGAGATTGGTCGCAGGATAAATGTACTGAGTATTATTCATTTTATAAGATGCTTAGTTTTAGATATGCGCAAGCAATTCTTCGCGAACATATAATTCAAGAGATCAATCGATTGTTAGATAGACTATCTATTAAATGTAAATTGAATGTAGTTGGTTTGCCAACAGCAAAAGAAATATTACAAATAAGAAACGATATGCAAAAAGGTGATATTCCTTTTACAGAAGTATCAGATAAAGTAGCAATTTAGGTTTTTATGAGCGCATCAGAAATAGTAAACAAAGTTTGGAACTACGCCCACGTCTTGCGCGACGATGGCGTGGGATATGGGGATTATGTCGAACAGATTACGTATTTAATCTTCCTCAAAATGGCCGATGAGCGGGACAAGGCCGGTCAGCAAGTGCAGGTACCGAATAAATACGCCTGGTCAAAATTGGTCAAGCTCGATGGTGATGATTTGGAACTGCAATACCTCCATACTCTGGAAAACCTGGGAAAACAAGGCGGCATGTTAGGTACCATATTCCGCAAGGCGCAAAACAAAATCCAGGACCCTGCCAAGCTGGAACGCTTGATCAAAGGAGTATGGGGTCAAATCAATTGCTTCACAATACTCTATGCTATTTGCAATGCAAAACTGGCTGGAGGAACTTCCAGCGGTCAATAATTCGTACCGGTTTAAGAAATAAATCGGTAGGGGAAAGCCTCTGGTACAACATAAAAATTAGCAGGAAACCAAAGTTGGAGTATAAACTACCGAACTATTAACGTTTATTTTCACAGGGATTGAATTCAACGCATTGGTGTTAATACAGTCAATGACAAAACAAGAAATCGCACAAAACATAGCTTCGGTACTTAACACCAAATCCGGTCAACTAGCCCGGGACATTGCGCGTGATCTCGGGCTGGATAAAAAGGAAGTAAACAGCGTCTTGTATGGCTCATTAAAAGGTAAATTTTATCAAGACAAGTCCTACCGCTGGTGGCCAAATGACGACAGGCCCAAGGCATCCAAAGAAGAAAAATTAGAAAAGCGAGCCGATACGCCGTTGGCCAAACTGTGCCAGTATTATTTGGCGTGTATGGGGCGGGATGACGAAGGCGGGATCAGCGCTTTTGCTTTTAATAAATACGGTCCGTCGGATTATGTGGAGCTGGAAACCTTATCAACCAGTAGTGACACATTATTCGAATTGCCCAATGCCAGTGCCTTGTTCAAAAAAGTAAGAGGTGAGCGCGGGCGTCTAACCATGCATTTTGGGTATCCTACCAATTTAAAAAAAATCAAATCCTCCAGAAGCAGTTGGGAGGGATTCGTTGTAGAGCCTATTTTACTTTTCCCGGTGGAGTTGGGTCAGTCCATCAGTGACACGCCTGTGATTGATGTGGGCGCGCCTATCATCAATATGTCGGTATTGAAGCAGTATTCCAACTCCGAACGAGAAGCGGTAATGAACGAGCTGATTCTGCTGGAAGAAGAATTGGGAATACGCAGTGCCGATGTTAATCCCGATCTGGATGAATTAGCCCAACGACTACGGGCGCTGCGCGAAGAATGGCTCTGGGTAGAGGATATTAACCCTGAGAGTTTATTGAAAGAGCCTGTTCTCGCCGAGTGTACGGAGCCGGGGATTTATAATAGAGCTGTTCTTATCGTCAGCGAAAGGTCGCCCTATACCCAGGGCCTGGAGAGTGACTGAGCTAGTTCTGATCCATCCGTTTCGAGAAGGCAATGGTAGATGCTCACGCATATTGGCAATTATTATGGCGTTGCAAGCAGGATTACCAATTTTGGACTTTAGTATTATTCGCGGGCCAAAGAAAATAGATTATTTTACCGCTGTCCAAATTGGATTGGGGCGCGACTATCAACCCATGGAGCAGTTATTTGATGAAATTATCGAGGCTTCGATTCAGGCTTTGTAGGAGAAGTATAGCTGCTCGACACTTCAGATAGTTGTTGCCTTACTTGGGTAAGGCTGGCGCCCGTTTCGATAACGGTTGAACTGGAAACACTAGTGATTAATGATTCCCGATATTTCTTGGGATCCTGTAAATAGGGGTTTGATTCAAACAATGATTTCTTTTTCATACTGGTTTCCCAATTGGTCAACAGCAAGCGGACCCTGATATGCCGATGGCTCCAGCACTCTTGCCAACCGATGGAAGGGAACATGCTTGGCGCAGATCAGGATTTACCCGTCGTGTTAGTAATATCGGCATTTTGTAGGTAAAAATCAAGCTAAATTTCATATCATTTTAAAAACTTAAAATTGTAACTTATTGAAACTATGAGGTTATTTTGAGCGTATCTGAAATTGTAAACAAAGTCTGGAACTACGCCCACGTCTTACGTGACGATGGCGTGGGTTATGGAGATTATTTCGAAGCCGCTCCCGGCGTCCTCGACAACTGCTCCTGCGTGGTTCTACCTTCGCCCATCCCTGGGCTCGTGCCTCCCGCGGCATTAGTACATCCATTTACGTCACAATTACCTATAAATGAGGTTCCACATGAGTGCGTCTGAGATTGTTAATAAGGTTTGGAATTACGCGCACGTACTCAGAGATGATGGTGTTGGATACGGTGACTATGTGGAACAGATTACTTATTTAATCTTCCTCAAAATGGCTGATGAGCGGGAAAAAGGCGGTCAGCAAGTGCAGGTTCCGAACAAATACGCCTGGGCCAAGTTAGTAAAACTCGATGGCGATGATTTAGAACTGCAATACCGCCATACCCTGGAAAACCTGGGAAAACAGGGCGGCATGTTAGGTACCATCTTCCGCAAGGCGCAAAACAAAATCCAGGACCCCGCCAAGCTGGAACGCTTGATCAAGATGATCGACAAGGAGCAGTGGTCCACCTTGCCAGCGGATGTGAAAGGCGACATCTACGAAGGCTTGTTGGAACGCAATGCGCAGGATGTAAAAGGCGGCGCCGGGCAATACTTTACCCCGCGCCCGTTAATCCAGGCGATGGTGGAGGTGATGCAGCCAAAACCCACCGACACCGTGGCCGATCCCGCCTGTGGGACCGGCGGCTTTTTATTGGCTGCCCACGATTACATGGCACCACAGGCCAGCTCCAAAAAAGAACAACGTCATCTTAAAGAAAATGCCTTACGCGGTAACGATATCGTCGATAGCGTGGTGCGCTTATGTGCTATGAACTTATTTTTGCACGGCATTGGAGGCGACTCTTCATCGGCTGATGGCTCCTGCCCCATAACCGCCAATGATGCCCTGGCCAAAGAAGTGGGGGATGACCGTGTCGATATGGTCCTGGCCAATCCGCCCTTTGGTAAAAAAAGCTCTATTACCGTCATCAACGAAAAGTCCGGTAAAAAAGAACAGGAAAAGCTGGTCTATGAGCGCGAAGACTTTTGGGCCACCACCTCCAACAAACAGCTCAACTTCGTGCAACACATCGCCAATATGCTCAAGATCGACGGCAAAGCCGCCGTGGTGGTGCCGGACAACGTCCTCTTCGAAGGCGGTGCCGGAGAAACCGTGCGCAAAAACCTGTTAGAACGCACCGATCTGCACACTCTGCTGCGCCTGCCCACCGGTATCTTCTACGCCCAGGGTGTTAAGGCGAACGTCATCTTCTTCGACGCCAAACCTGCTTCAAAATCCGCCTGGACCAAAAAACTCTGGATCTACGATTTTCGCACCAACGTGCACATGACCCTGAAAACCAAGAAACTGGTCAAAAGCGATTTCGATGAGTTTATAGACTGCTACAAAGCCGATGACCGCAGCAAACGTCGGGAATCCAAAAAAGTCGATCGCTGGAAATCTTTTACCTACGATGAACTTGTCGCCCGCGATAAAACCAACCTGGATATCTTCTGGTTAAAGGATGAATCTCTGGAAGATACCGAAAATCTACCGCCTCCGGAAGTGCTGGCACAGGAGATTGTGGAGCAATTAGAAGCAGCGTTGGAGGAGTTTCGGAGTGTGGAGGAAATTCTTAATGGAAATGGGTCGGCGTGACGATACCGGGCCTGGCAGATGCCCTGGTTCGGAAAGCCGCGTTTGAGTGGCTGGAATCGCAGTCACAACTCCACGGTGACGTGTTTCCGAGGTCGATATTAGCAGAAGGGTTTCGGTATCAGGATAAGAGGATTCCTTTATTGGGCCCGCAGGGGATATTTAAACCGGCTGCAATCGATTTACCCATTTCCATAACAACTATCCCAAACGGGCCATACGACGATGGGTACTATTCCGATGAATTGATTGAATACAAATATCGCGGTTCGGACCCGCAGCACAGAGACAATCGCGGTCTGCGCCAACTGATGCAACAGAAAGTACCTTTGATCTATTTTTATCAAGTGGTTAAGTCAAAATACCTGGCAATCTGGCCGGTTTATATTGTGGGGGATAATCCGCACGCCTTGACTTTTACAGTCCAAGTAGACGACAGCAAAAGACTATTGTATCCCACTGCCAACTTGAGCGCGGAAAACCGAGTGATGGATGAAAGGGAAGATTTACGTCGTTCATATATAACTTCAACTGTTCGCCAGCGAGTGCATCAGCGGGCGTTTAGGGAAAGGGTGTTGGAAGCCTATCGGGAGCAATGTGCGCTTTGCCGGTTGCGTCATGTGGAACTGCTTGATGCTGCCCATATCATTCCGGACGGTGAACCCGATGGTGATCCTGTTGTGGCTAACGGACTGTCGTTATGTAAATTGCACCACGCTGCGTTTGATCGGCATTTTATTGGAATAACACCTGATTGTGTAGTTGAAGTCCGGCGTGATATTTTGGAGGAAGAAGACGGGCCTATGCTGCTGCATGGCTTGAAAGAAATGCATGGTCAGAAAATAAACATTCCAAAGAAGAAAACGCTTCAACCGAATGAACTATTGCTGCAGAGACGATATGAGCAGTTTTTGCGGCTGGTGTGACAACAGTTGAAAATGGTTTGGAGTGCGGGTAAAAGCCTGGGGTATCAAGAAGATGAAGGCCAAATGGGGCAGTTGCAACATCAATGAGTCTCGTGTTTGGTTGAATTTAGAGCTAGCCAAGAAATCGCCTGAATGTTTGGAGTATATTGTGGTGCACGAGCTGGTACACCTGTATGAAAGAAGTCATAACGGTCGATTCAGTAAGTTGATGGACAAGTTTCTACCGCAGCGGCGGCAAAGCTAGGGTGTGTTGAAAAGTGAGCTATTGGCTCATGAGGATTGGGAATACTAGCGAGCGCGGATTCGATTTCGTGTAAAGAGCGGAAGGGGGAGAGTATGAGTAAGGGTATTACAAGAGAGCGCACCGGGTATTTGTTGCAACAACTTTTCAAAATACTATTGGAATACCCCGATGGTCTTCAAGCGAAGGATGCGTTGCAAGAGTTGCAAAACAGGGTTGAATTAACAGAGCACGAAGCTGGAGAGTACGAAGGAGGGGGCAGTCGCTTCGGAAAGATTGTACGTTTTGCTACTGTCGACGCTGCAAAAGCAGGGTGGATGCGAAAAGTCAAAGGGATATGGTCAATTAGCGAGGCCGGTGCAGAAGCCTTGAAAAATATTCCCAATTCAGAAGATTTTTATCGCGAGGCGTCCAGGTTATACAGAAAATGGAAAAAATCTCAAAGTGATGTTGAGAATGTAGAAGAATCAGCTGATAAAGAGTTGGAAGCCAAGATCACTTTTGAAGAAGCGGAAGAACAGGCCATAAACGAGATCAGTGCCTACTTGGTAGAGATTGATCCATATGATCTGCAAGATTTGGTGGCGGCTCTTCTAGAGGCGATGGGGTACCACGTATCATGGGTATCGCCACCAGGGAAAGATGGGGGTATTGATATATTGGCGTTTAATGATCCGTTGGGAACTGTACCGCCAAGGATTAAAGTGCAAGTAAAAAGACGCAAAGATAACATTCCAGTGGAAGAGATGAGGGCGTTTTTGGCTCTAATAAACAATGACGACGTAGGAATTTTTGTAACCACTGGAGGTTTTACAAAGGAAGCGGAAAATATCGCGCGATCCCAAGAGACCAGAAAAATTACGCTGATTGATAAACAAAGGCTTATCGACCTTTGGATTGAGTACAATGATAATCTTGAAAAGGACAAAAGGAATTTGTTGCCATTGAAACCAATATATTTTATCGCCCCCAATGACTAGCTATGAGAAACTGGGAAACGCTTCCTCTAGCTAGAGTAAATTGTGAGCAGGTAACGTGTTGGTGAAATTATAGGAGTGCTATGGTGGGTTCATCGTTTGTCGAAGACGCACTCAAATCTAACCGAAACTTTCACCGGTTAATCATATCGGTTAGCTTGGTGAGTATTATTTTCTCTCTATCATTGAACCTTCCCCAGAATTTGGTGGTAATAAAGGACAAAATTGACAAACTAAGACAAGTCAATTTGCTGAAGTATAAAGAGTTTGCGATTGACAGTGCCGTTGCCTATGCTGAGCCTAAGCTCAAGAGTCAGCACGATCAGTTGGAACAATTCTTTAAGAAACACCAATGGATGGTGTTCCATACGAATCATATTTCTGAAAAATTTCTTACCCCAGTACATGTTGGTCGTATCTTAGTAGAAGATACAGTGTTGGCTGGCATAAATAGCACAAACTTGACGAGTTTAAATGCTATTAGTTCTGCGTTACAAGTTGGAAAAAATGTGCAAGTTGTTATACCGAAGATAGAGAGTATATTGCCGGATTTGGAGCAGTTTTTTAATGAAAACGCAAAAGCAGGGACAAAGGTATCGTCCGTAAAGCTAGGTATAGATATGCTGCAAACAGCGGGGGAGTCATTTTTACCAGATGCACCGGTCGTACATCTATATTTCGAGTTGGTGAGAAAAGGGCCGTTTGAAGCAGCGCCAGTTTTTAATGCCCCAATTTCGTCGGTTATGGAAGAGGTGCCTGATACTTCATTTATAAACTGGCTTAAAAATCATTATTCCGAGAGCGAGCTGTTCAGTGTTAATAAAGATGGCGATATAGAGTGGCTTTCTGTTCTGCCAAATCCACCAGACGGACACAAACAGGAACCTATTGGGTTATTGCAAAAGAGAATTAAAGCGGAAATAGAAAAAGGAAGTCCGTCCAAGAGATCCGTAACTATTTTAGGTACATCTGTCCCTGGTGTCTTGGTTGTCTATGCTGCGCCGCTAATTCTAATGGTATTGCTCTACTATTTGTTGCAGCATTCCAAACACTTGTTGCGTTTGGTTGAGGGTAACCAATCAAGTTTTCGAGAGTTCCCTTGGTTACCTCTAGTTTTGGGAAAGTATTGGTGGCTTGAAATGGTTTTTAGTATTGTTGTGTTACCGTTGGCTGCTATTACTATTTTGGTTGTAAAGTTAAAGTCATTTGGGCAAGAGATGATATTTGAGACCGCTTTGTCTATTGTATGCGCAGCGATAGTCATGGTTTGCGCCATGTATATAATAAACAACATTCTACTGATTCGGTCAAAGTATGGGAATGAGTAGTATAAGAGGGAATGGGTAAACAAAAAATTCGGGTCAGAGAAAAGAGGTCGGGTATTAGACGAGTCGCATACCGGTAATATTACCAGTCTTACTAATAGACTCAGGGACAAATAACCTGGTAAATTTCGAGTTTATTTTGCGGTGACATTAGGGGAAGGTATTTATGGGGTTTTGGGACTTTTTCCAACCACCGGCTCCGATAATGCTGGGTAGGGAGCTTGGTCTAATAGTTAGCAGTGAAGATTTGTATGATGACGCAATCGGTGGATTTTCTGATAAAATTCAATTACTACCTAAATTATCGGGAGCTGGTAAAGTTGTTGTTGCGTTCATTTATCGGCCATTAAATTTCCCTGCGGGTAAATATATGGCGCAAATCGGTGATAAAGCATATTTCAAGAAAGGCAATGGTTTGGCTTTGCATGAAGAAGTGGTTGCTCTTTACAACAATAAGCTAATATTTAGAGGATTTCATGGGGGTATGGGGTTCGCACAAGATCCCAAGCTGGACAACTATTTTCTGGTGAAGGAATATAAATTGCACAAAAAGGTCATGGTCCTGAACGATACGGTTGATGCTCACGCGCTGTTGGAAAGTATGGGTAAAGATTCTCGATTTGACGACCCAAGCAAGTATGATTTCGTTCAACGAAATTGCCAGTTTTTTTCTCAGGCTGTGCGGGATATGATTATAAAACAAGGTGCTTTGAAATTTCGAGCTGATGTTAAATAGAACCATTCAATGCCTTTTGGCAATTATTCCAACTTTTGTTCTACCGTCCTGCGGCCAAATCGACAATAACCCATCGAGTATTGGTGGTGCTGTCATTTTTGAGAACCACCCAGGGATTCAAAAAATCCAATTGTCCAACTTGAAAATAGACACAGTGTACAAATTGGGTTCTTTTGAGCATATCTATGGTATGAGTTCCTATACTAAAACTAACATGATTGTTTCCTTAAGTGTCGGGCATGAATTTAAAGAATATGCTCTTTATGTTTTGGATATTGGTTCTTCGCGGAAAACCAAAATCGGCAATGGTCAATGGCCTCAAGTAATTTATACTGGCGATGGCGTAAATCTGGTATATGTAGATGCAACATCAGAAGGTTATAGTTTGGTATCCGCGAGACTGGAGAGTGGAAAAATTATAAAAACAAATTGGAAGCTACATTCTGGTCTAGAGCCGCAAAAACGTTGGACTATTGATGAGAAAACCATAGCCTTTAAAGGCGCAGAAGATGAGGTGTGGTTTGTGGATCTTGGGACAGGACAATATAAGGTGAAAACTATCACTGATTGTCACCCAGATGTGTGGTTGTCTAGAAGAAAACAGTTTGTTTGTCTGAACACAAACACCAAAGCTTGGGCGTTGACAGACATTGATTTAACAAGCAGCGCGCCCTTAGAGGGGATGAGTGCAGCAAGCCCAGCTTTTTATGAAGTATCTATCGATACATTATTTGTGCAGCCACATAGCTTTTCTCTAAAAAGAGGGGAAGTCTATGGCATGGGCGTTTACAATTTTAAGAAAAAAAGTGTTGATGAGATTGCAGATAAAATGATTAGTTTTAGTTCTTTTTGGGTAGAACATTAGTTTTGAGCTAATCTGGCTCCGGGGTTGCGCCAAAATACCGATAGTCGTTTCATTACAAGTAAGTTTTCTCCTTTGTTATCGTTTATTGTGTTCTTCCTCCGGCGAGCCAGAGAGCAATACTTTCTAGTATTCAGATTGGCTTATATTGGAAAGTATTGCTCTCTGGTACGTATTTCTAGTCCATACTCAGGTTTGTAATCCACGGTGGCAAGTTGCTCGTCAATGGTAGGATCGTAGGTGTAGAAAGAGTGTTGAACACGAAGGGAATGTAAAAGAAATATTGAAAGGGTTGTTAAAATTATTGGCACATGGAGCAAAACAAGGATGGTAGTGTCTTCTAATATTCCAACCATTTCCTGGGAAGAAAATTTTTCTTATGACGATGAGCGTCGTGTTGCAACTCTCATTTTGGAGGCGTTGCGCTCCGCAAGGGGGGAGCGTATTTCCGACGAGCCCATGTTATTCTTTTTCATACCTACACCATTAGCTTACGATAAAGCAGAACTGGAAATGGTAGAAGGGTATCACAAGGCTACAGGAGAGCAGTTGCGTCATATTGCTTTTCCCAGGGGTAAAGCCTATGTGGTCGCAAGCCCCGATCAGTTTCTGCAGTTGGTTCCCCTTACGTTCAAGCTGGGCCCTCCCGAGTTGACCTTCATCTTATCGCAGTGTGGTCTGGATTTGTCTTCTAGCGAACAGAGCTTGTCAGACCATATTGTTGATGCCCTTGCCAAGGACTCCTCTGCCGATGGATGTTATGCTGGCCTTCATTTCGATTCCGGTGATTTGGTGGAGTTGTTTTAGAAAAGCCAAGAAAGGAAGGGCGTTAATTTCAGCAATACGTGTTATGAAGACAAAGTGCCCTAACCAACTAATTTTATCCAACTTTAAGTAGCTGTCTGATAATTGCGGCAAGGTCTGATAGTTCATATATAGTGATCTATAGTACACTAAACGTGAACTACACATCGGTCAGTGATGTTGATTTACTGGTTGTTGGTGATGTTGGTTTTACAGAAGTGGTGAGTGTGCTTTATTCGGTGCGGGAAATGTTAGGGCGAAACATAGATCCTATAGGCCATAAAACGTTCTCTCCATTAAAAAACGCAGGATGCATTTAATTTGTCAACCAGGTGAGTAGAGAGCTAGCGCGAAAGTAGAAGGAAGCTATTTGCTCGTGATAGCTGAGATTTTCGGCAACTTTTTGCGTTACCTATTACGAGGGTTTGTGTTGACTGTTCAAACATTACATCTAAAAGTAGATTCGGAAGTTGATGAGGCTATTGCTCGCCGCGAAATGGAAGTAATAATTGACTTAATAGATAAGAAGTACAATTTTACCGGTAAGCAAATTCTTCAGTTACAAAACCAAAACGATCACAATCAACCAGAATTCACAAGCCTTGTGCAGGTAGCCGCAAGCATGTTTGCCAGTAGGGCGATCTGGGATCTGATCAATTTTTATGAAAAAAATGGCAATTTGGTATTTGATAAGAATTCTACTGATGCCTACCTTATCGATGGCTGTGTCTCTACCACACTTAACAACCAACTGAATAATATAAAACGTATTGCATCTCCTTTTGGTCAGGATCAACTGGACTGGATAAACGATAGAATCTTCGGTCTAACGGGGAATTATTTATCAGTATTTTTCAAACTGGTAGTACCTGGAATCCGGGCAGACGCATTAGACCTTCGAGTACATTTTTTCAAGGATTCCCTCGGGTCTAATCCAATAGAACAAAAAATATTCTTGGATCAAATGATTGAGTTGGCGCGAAACAATGATCGTGCATTCAATTGGTTTTTGCTCAATGATTTAGTGCTGTTAATTTACAAGCAACGAGGTTTGGATGCTTTGAGGCAATTCTTTGATACCGAACATTATCCTTGGATAGTCAGTTCGGCTAAATGTAATCATATGTACCCGTGGATAAGCTCTATTCATGGCTTTTTAGGCAATGTATTTGTTGATTTTTATAAACAGAAGGGTGCGTTAGTCGATATATCATTGCCTTCAGTTTTTGATGATTCCAGTTGGAGTATTATGTATGATTTTGTAGCGAGTTCTGCAGTTCGTTTGGATGATGTGCTGGTCATTATAAATTGCGGAAATTGTCCAGAGTCTGAGTCGGATTTGAAACATCTTCTGTCTCAAAGGCGTGACAAACTGCAGACTATTGCTTTTAAACGGCATCCAAAATTGTACAGTCATCCTGAATTGAAAATCTATCATTTTTGTGAGATTACGGATGTTAACGCACTGCTAGATATAGCCAGGAATGTAAAAGATGAAGAAACGAAACGTGGTGTAGTGCGTTGTCTTATTGTTGGCGATCTTGATTGGAGTTCTATAGTCCTGGAGCAACACCACGATATACTACTACAGTATCCCATTCCCAAATTAAGTGTAGAGCAGCTAACTCCACTCTGGAGTAAATTCCCTGGCCGGCGTGTAGGTGTTCTTAGTGCCCTCATGTGGAAATTGTTAGATGTGGGCGAAGCCTCGGTAGATGCCATCCTTATTCAGATTCAAGCTTATTATGACGAGGCAGGGGAAGACAATCCGGAACTTTTTCTAATGGCGGTACAAACTTTAAATGATAACCCTCATCCTCGATTGGCCTCAATGCTTTGGTCTTGGGGAGTATCGGAAATACGAGAAGAGTTACGGGTATATATTGCCATGAACCAAAATACTTATCTACGATATATACCTCCAACATATGGCTTCGAAACGTACCCGGTTCTCACATACCCTATACGACAGGATTTTGTCAAATTTTGCCAGCAAGTTATGCTGGACGAATTTGTTCTTACTATGGATATCGATAATCAGTACCTCTATTTTCTGCTGAATGATCAGATTGTAATGCAGAATAGAGAATGTTTGGTGTCATGCTTTAATAACTCTAGTCATTCGCAGAAACGATTTTACGAAGGCATTTTCAACTTGTCGCCGAATACGGTTGTGGAAAAAAATATGGTAATCAATTCTAATAGGGTAGTGACAGATCCGGTTTGGCGATTACTACTTACCTTTAAGGAACAAATAACACCCGAAAACACAAAAAAATTGAAAAGCATACTAGGTGATGGTGCGATTCCAAAACACGTAAGCCAAACGATGATCAAAACAGTGTTACAAGACATCGACCTCAAAAAACCAGAAGCCGTAAGTCCTCAAGGTATTCTGTTGGACGATATTATGGATGTATTAACTGAAAAATTCGATTTTGAGGCTATTGGTCTATCAAAAGAAAGCGTTTATGAGCTTTTGCAAGAATTCAGCGAAACGCCTATGGGGGTCATGTCTCATCGTGCAACCAGCATTGTTCGTGGGTTATGTGGTTTGTATGTCTATAATCTAGCGTGTTTTTTTGCCACTATTTGGATGAGTGACAGTAAGCTGCACAACAGCAATTGGCTTTTAACGTTGGCAATACTGACTCCGGGTTGTGAGGAGCTATTGGCTGGCGCAAGTAAGAAACGGGGGGAAAAATCAAATTTTCTTGTATGGGAATTGGGGAAATTGGGTTCAAAAAGTGCCCTGCAAAAATTAACCTATCTTTGGCTGGGTTCCGATTTTTTCGATGTTGGTGACATATTGGTCCACCTTGATAAGTATGCATATGAACAAAGTATGCAGTTGTACAGCCTAATTGATGAATTGGTTTTGGATACGAGTGGTCTGAGAGCCGTGTTTGCTGGCAATCTGGAAAGCAGCTACCAGGTACATTTAAACTCTGAATTGAAAATTCGCTTTTCACAGAAGAGTACCTCAAATTCTATAAACAAAATATCCGGACCCGAATCTGCAACACTACAATACGCGGTAAAAGAATTGAAGACGCGAGCTAAGCTATATTGCGAAAACGCAACAAAGTGGTTAAATAATAGAAGAGCAGAACAATACAAATGGCAGTATCCAGAATGGAAAAGTTTATTTTGCGCCGATGAATATAGGTTAACCTTACTTGAAGGTGTGGTTTGGTTGTGTAGTTCATTAAAGGAAAACCAGTTAGAGACCTTTGTCGTCAAACGAAACGGGGATATCGTAGATTCATCAGGAAAGGGATTTGTACCGCCCGAGGATTCGTTGGTTCAGGTGTGGGATCCCAGCCTAACTCCAGGTGATGTAAACCTATACTGGCGGAAATATTGTAGCGATAATAAGGTAAAAAGTATTTATTCACGCCAGCTAGTATTGCCGACAGTCTTGCCTGTTTTGAATGAAGATTTGTCTACTCACATAACGAACTACAAGGGGGTGAGGGTTGAGAAAAACGCCATGCTAAAAGTCATGAAAAAACATAGTTATGTGAAATGGATTTCACATAGCGGCGATATCCAGTCTCTTGCAAGTTTTTATCACACGCAAGACGTTCAAACAGTGATCAGGGTAAAGCAACAAGATAGACCGCATAAAAACAAAACGGTATTTTTGATAGTAGATGGGATCGATTGTATAAAATTTTACAAATATAAGTATCGAGAATACATAACGCCTGATCAGGGCGTGTGGTCCGACATTGTTGCTTTGTTTAACGATTTATTGCCATTACATGAACCGCTCGAAGATTCAAACATTTTTATGAAGTCGGCTTAGGTTAATAAGAGCAAAGAGCCCGATAGTTTCTCTTCCGACATGCGAAAGGTTCGGTGTGGCACTATAGGCAGTACTAGTGGCCATGTAAGGGGCTGTGTTTTGGCTCTGCTTGGCGGAATACGCAAAAGGCGCTATTCCGCCCTACGGTTCCTAATGATGTCGAATTTTTGGAGGATGTGCTGACACCGTTTCCACCGTTAGCCGAGGGGGTAAGTTCGCTTAGTGATTTCGGGTACAAGTTAGATTACCATCACGATGAGGGATTTAAAGGGTATGTGTTTAATAAAGGGAATGGGGTTAATTTGGAGGATTGTGGGATAACTAAAAAGATACTAACTAATAAAGCCATGGAGAATTTGCTTATTGGAAACATCGTTTGGCGCTAAAATAGGGCCAGAGCTAGGGTGGGGGGCAGGTTGGTTGTTTCATAATATTGATAGATTTTCCAGAGTCGGGGGAATGGTGACAAGCTATCCGGTTTTTGTAGAACTTGATCGTTCACTATATGTGAACTATTCGGAGGGGCGAGCTTACTGGGGATAAAATAGAACCGGGTCAGAGTGGATTTCAGTGTGATGAAAGCAGCGCTGTATTCACCACTAGTATTAAAAATAACTATTCTCTGGTTTCAAACGATCCAACCTAGCCCTTTCAGGGCTGAAATTATTTTGTGCGCCTAACCGGTGGCTGAAGCCACCGGCTGTATCACGGTCCCCCTTTCAGAGAACTGGTCCATGGTTCGTAGAATTGGATAATAGTTGTTCGAAGTTAAAATAAGAATGTTTCTTATTTTAGTTTTGGAACAAAAATATATTAGCCAAATATAACAATAAGTTAGTTATGCTATGTTTTAAAAAAATTGCAGAAACTTGCATATTATGGAAGTATCTGTAAATATTATTACATGACTCCACTCACTGAAATGATCATCACGACCGGCCAGGCCGACCGCATCTTATCTGCCTGTCAGATCGCTCGTTTGTTGGGTGGGGGGGATGCCCGGCGGTATGGTCAGGTGAATCGTGCACTTAAAGCCGGTGAATTGCTGAGGGCCCGACGGGGTTTGTATGTGCTAAATCCTGTTTTCCGAAAAACACCCATTCACCCTTTTACTTTGGCACAACAGATTGAGCCGGGTAGTTATGTGAGTGCTGAGTCTGCTTTGAGTTTTCACGGCTGGATTCCAGAAGCCGTTAATACTGTGTTGAGTATGACGCCAAGGGGTAAGTCGGTGAATTACGAGAATGATCGTTTGGGGCGATTTGAATTTCGTCGTATGACGGTTAATGGCGGTTATTTTTTGCAGGCGGTAATGCGGCATGAATTGCAGCAACAGGTCGCATTGATTGCCGAACCTTTAAGGGCTTTACTGGACTTGGTTTATTTATGTAAGTTTGAATGGCAAGGCTTGGATTTTTTGTACCAGGGATTGCGTGTTGATGAACAAAAACTCCAGTTAGTGAATGAGTTGGATATCACATGTCTACTGGATGTATACAAAGGAAAGCGTGAACTGGCGTTTATTCAAGGCTTGAAGCGGGAGCTGGCGTTGTGATCCAATTGATTCAACAGAGGTTAAGGGAATACAAAACGATTGGGCCAATTGAAGAGGAGAATGCGCTGAAGGAAATAGTGCAGGAGATCATCCTGTTTGCCTTATGGCGAGCGGAGTTTTTTGAAGTGGCTGCGTTTCAAGGTGGCACCAGTTTGCGTATCTTATACGGTTTACCACGATTTTCAGAAGACATTGATTTTGTTCTGCAACAGCCCGACTCTGATTTCTCTTGGCAACCTTATTTGGATAGTTTGACGGAAACCTGTATGGAGTTCGGTATAGAACCTGAAGCGCTGGATAGAAAGCAAATGGACAGGAACGTCAGGGCCGCGGTCATTAAGGATACTTCCATTGCTAACCAGTTAAACTTGAATTTCTTAGGTAGCCAATCCAGGCGCAAGTTGACTATTAAGTTGGAAGTCGATTGTAATCCGCCGGTAGGGTCAGGATTTGAATATAACTATCTTAGTTTCCCGGTTGACTACGAAGTCTGTCACCAGGATATGAGTAGTAACTTTGCATTAAAAATTCATGCGCTGTTATGTCGCCCGTACTTAAAAGGTCGAGATTGGTACGATTTTAATTGGTATGTGGCTAAGGGGGTTACTCCGAATATTGGTTTGCTCAATAATGCACTTATTCAATACGGCCCATGGAAGGGGAAAAATCTCAATATAGATAAAGCTTGGTTGACTGCGGAGTTGGAAGGGAAAATTGCTGAGATTAAGTGGGACAGAGCGGCTCAAGATGTTGAACGCTTTTTGAAACCGGTTGAGCAAAAAAGTTTGACCTTGTGGAGTGAAAGATTCTTTTTGAGTAAATTGCGGAAATTGGTGTGATGTGCGCGCAGAACCCGAAATTAAGTTGAGAGCTTGAAATAAAGTGATTATCCATTGCACGAAAAAACTCGCGGCTAAATTGAAAAATGTCAGTCCGGAAAAGCTTGAGGATAACAATCCACTGGGAGATTGGCATGCAAATCTGTATGTGATTGATCGTCGCCAATGTGTGATGTTTTGCCATGACAAAACTCGTTTTGTTCTGTTCAAGCCGGGTTGGAAAGAGAGTGATTTTGCCAATATGGATTTTTGGTTTAATGATTTGTTTGCCAATACCATGCTGAAGTTGGGTTACGAACCGGCGGTGATTGACAAAGCATTGTCATACGTAGATGAACTTAGTTTTGATACGGTCTGTGATCGTTCGGTACAAAGCTCATTACGCGTAGCAGAATCACAAGACCTTTATGGGTTTTTGATGCACGTGCCTAACGTAATGGACTTACCCATGTATTCCGTTTCCGCGCAATTGAACCAGCGGCCGGTGACTACGAAGGGGATGAAAAATAGAGAATGTTTATGGCCGCACAGAGCAATGTTGGAATTAATCGGTACACTTAGTTGATGGAAACTAAATTGGGCGCATGGTGACCTCCGTTCAGATCACAGAAATGCGGGTCAGAGAGCAATACTTTCTAATATTCAGGTTGGCTTATATTAGAAAGAATTACTTTCTGGTACGAATTTCGGCTGATCTCGGTTTTTGCTCAACGGAACTAGGAAATTATATAAAATATTGAATAATCTACAAGATAAGAGGTCATAACTGGCATGTGTCGCAAAGTTAAAATAAGCCGCTTCCTTATTATAATTTAACTGTTAAAATAAAATAACAGCTCAACTTTATAGGTTTCAAATTTAAGCATGAAAAGGGGAGTCACCGGCCAATACACACCTGCCATAGCGGGTGGCATTGCTTGCCAGGCTTTTGTGCCCAAATCACTGCCCCCACAACCCCCACTGGAAATGGATGGCAAACTTCAGGGCCGCATCAACCAGGCCATGCTCGCCTTGGGGCGTTTGGATGCCACCAGCAATCTGTTACCGGATGCGCATCTCTTCTTATACAGCTACGTTCGTAAAGAAGCGGTCATGTCCTCCCAAATCGAAGGCACCCAATCTTCCCTTAGCGATTTAATGCTCTATGAAATGGATGGCGTTCCCGGTGTACCCATGGATGACGTGCAAGAAGTCTCCTGCTATGTTAACGCGCTCAATTTAGGCATCACGCGCATTCGCCAACAACAACCGATCGCCTATCGTTTACTTACGGAATTGCATCAAGCACTCATGACCTCAGGCCGTGGCAGTAATCGCAGCCCCGGTGAGTTCCGCAAAACTCAGGTTTGGATCGGCGGCCACCGCCCCGACGAAGCCGCCTTTGTACCCACACCGGCCAACGAACTGAATAATTGTTGGGCCGAACTGGAACGTTTTATTAACAACGTGCCCGAGTCCACCGACCCACTTATCAAGGCCGCGCTGGCTCATGTGCAGTTTGAAACCATTCATCCCTTCATGGATGGCAACGGTCGCATCGGTCGCCTGTTGATCCCTTTAATCTTGGTGGAAGCAAAAGTTCTGCAAGAACCCTTGCTATACCTATCCGTGTTTTTTAAAAAACACCGTCCAACCTATTACGAGCTTTTGAATCAGGTGCGCCTTAGTGGAGATTGGGAAGCCTGGCTATTGTTCTTTGTGGATGCCGTGGTTGCAACGGCCAATCAAGCCGCCGATACTGCGCAACAACTCAGTGCCCTCAGACAACATGACAAAGCCCGTTTAAACGGCCTGGGTCGCCAACAAGGCTCGGCCAGCCAAATCATCGATGCCCTGTTTCAGCAGCCCATTGCCAGCATCAACAAGCTGATCGAACTTACCGGGCTCACAGCTGCCACGGTCGGCAAGGTGCTGGATACCCTGGAACATCAATACGGCATCGTTAAAGAAATCACCGGCCAAAAGCGCAACCGTGTGTTCGCGTATACTGCTTACATAGAAATATTAAATCAGGAATTGAAATAACAGAAAAAGGCATAGAGGCCAAGTCGCTTGCCTCATAATGGAAATGCGGGTCAGAGAGCAATACTTTCTAATATTCAGGTTGGCTTATATTAGAAAGAATTACTCTCTGGTACGAATTTCGTAATAATAATTTTAGTTTCATTATATATGTGCTGAACACGACCCCTCATTTCCATTCTCAACAAAAATAAGTAGAGTGATATACTCTTTTTTTCCGAATAATAAAAACTATGATTGGGATTTACAGATCTATCCAAAACGATTTGGACTCCATACTCTTCCTGTCTCTTTATTGCTTTATTTACATGTGAGATCGCAGCGGAAATACTGGTCTTATTATGCGGAACCGAGAGAACCGGTGTAGGAACTAAATTAAATGGCTGTACGATTATGTGATTTAGAGCCTCATCCATCCGTTCTAGATTCTTTAACTCGTTAGATAGTAACTCAGATCGAAGTCTAGCCCAAAGTGCATACAATATCGCTTCAGATGCCTCGTCAGCATTCATGTTTTCCCAACCAATATCCTTAAGCAATTCTTTGTTTGAACCGTGTAACCCAAACAAATTCCTCGTTCCCATACCAATACTGTAATGAAATTCAGAAAGCCCATATGAGGGTGTCTGTACTAATTTAAGTTTTTGCTCGTTGCTTAGCGTTGTGATTAAGTAATTTACGGCCTCGGTTACATTTTTAGGCATTTCGTCCGCCCCAAAAGCAACCGTTTGATAGAACAGCACCATTACAATAATACAAATCTTCAAGTTTGCTCAGACTCCAATCCGGTCCTATCTCCCCATATACGAGGAAATAGGGCCATTTAGTGCCACATATTTCATCGCTGGTTCACGCATCATAACTAGCCCGGCTTTCCGGATTGTTCCCTCAGACATACCAAGAGCTAACTGCTTTCACCCATTGATAGGCCTGTACGATGTGCGTGGGCATATAATAAGTATACGTTAAGAGTAATCTTTGCATGATGCACCACATTCTGGACACTCTACTTGCCTAAATAGACCATTACTACTGGACAGATTATTAACTCTGTTCCAAAACCAACGAGATCCGCACTTAGGGCATTGTATAAACATACAAGGTATTGATATGAAAAATAGTAAAAAAATACACTCTAAATAAAGATCTGTGAACGGCACAGATGATAGCAATTTCGCTATCATTACTAAATTTACCACGACCATACCCGCAATACCGACCCACAATTTCCAAAATTGGTTTGTACAGGACATTAGAGTTTGCTTTTTGTTATACATTTCTATACTTTATAGTACCATACTTATGGATATTCAATGACAAAATTGGCACTACCGATATTGGGATGAAGTAATTTCGTAATTTGTTGGCGCCTTATATAAGGACCAGAAATACGGGTCACAGAAATACGGGTCAGAGCAAAGTTTCCTCTAATATTAGCGTTTATTGTGCTCTGACCCCGGTTACGCCGGTTACGGGAAAAATTGAGAGGGGTCTACCCGTTCCCCGATAGGGAACTCTTGGTTTGGTGAAATTGAATTATGCTTGTGAGTAGGGTGGTTTAGGCGCGCGGCTTTACCTTTAATTCCATAGGTATAGTGACTCTAATTCTAGCATTTATCATGCTCGGACGCCGAATACGCAGGATGTCTGTCAACTCTTTGTAAGCCTTTAGTAAGTGCATTTTTGGTATGCTTTCAATGAATAACTCCGTTTATTGTTAAGTTGAGGCAAGATTGAATACTTGCGAAGGAGTTTGCTATGCGAACCTGTATATTGTTTGTATTAGTAATGGCGTTGACCTCTCCGGTCTGGTCTGCAGATAACGTGGCGTATTGCACTAAGCTGTTAAAAATCTCGGAAATAGAGTCTGCTTGCGACAAAAATAATTTAACAGTGAGTCATCCCAAGTATGTTGAACACTTTGCTTGCGCGTTGGCGTATGCTACAAAAGGGTCAGATGAATCCAAGTTGCAGTTAATGGAACCTTCGACGATATCTACATCGGCACAGGCTGTAAGTTCCTTTGAGATTCTAATGACGGGAAAGGAAATATCCGGGATCGGCGACCGGTCTGCTTTAGACAGCAGAAAAGATATTTTTGGCACGAGTGACTCTATTCATATTCAAGCGGGTAAACATTATTTGTATCTTGAATCCAATAGTTTTTGCTCGGTGGATGGTTTGAAGAAACTGGCCAGTATTGCGGTATCGCGATTACCTAAATAACGTTATTAACCTATTTTGTGTCCTTAGCGGTAGCTTTAGCCACTGATACAGGGGCGGCATATTATGTCTTTAGAAAAACACCCATTCAGTATTGTTATGTCACCGCTTTTTCTGGTGAGCCTGGCGCTACTTTTAGTGAACGATCATTTCTTAAAGGCGGCTTTTCCCGGCCTGGTAACCGGAAAGCTGTCTGATTTTACGGGTCTGTTTGTGGTCGGATGCCTGATGATGTCTTTTTCCGTTAGGAGGCAAGGGTTTTATCTGGCGCTGGCGGCCTGTTTGTTTGTATTTTGGAAATCTGTCTATTCTCAACCACTTATTGATGCCTGGAATCATATCGGCTTTTGGCAAGTACATCGGACTGTGGATTATTGGGATTTGTTGGCCATACCGATGTTGTATGTGGCCCGTGTGTACGACAGGCACTGTGCCTATATTGTACCGCGAAAGATACTGTTGATTCCGGTTTATGGTGTGTCCTTTCTGGCCGTTATGGCGACCTCTTACGTGAGGGACTGTCCTAATAACTTTGAGGAACATCGAGCCGTTTTTGTTAATCAAACAGCAGCGGACGTGGTCTTGTCCGTAAAAACTTTTTACACCAGTGAAGCCCCAATCAGCGTTGAACTTACCGCAGAGCTTGATCATGATATTCTTTTGGAGAGAAAAAACGCCAGTTACATCAACGGGCGCCAAGAAGATTGCGGCGACGAGACTTTTTATAGAAGGTTGAAATTCAGCCAGGCGGATGTGCAGGCTTACACCATTTGCGAAATTGACAATATCAATGGGGATATTCCCGATACAGCACCCTGGAGTTATGAGCTTAAATTGCCGGGAGAAGTATGCAGCGAAGGGAGTGTGTTGGCAGAAGCCTATGAATAGGGGCTTGCACACATGCTGGTTTGTGCGGGTCCACAATTCCGCTTAGAGAGCAATGCTTTGTCCAGTTGGCTTATACGGGAAACAAATAATTTTCGGAACGGTTTTTTGCACTAAACTGTAACGGTCTCCCTTGTTACTAGGATGAAAACCGTATGCCAACAGTTTCCCAAGTTTTACCCGCATCGGAACGGCCCGCCGCGGTAGGGTTTTGGCAGGCGTTCTTATATTGGTTAAAGCTGGGTTTTATCAGTTTCGGTGGGCCGGCCGGCCATATTAGTATGATGCATCATGAATTGGTGGAAAGGCGTCGCTGGATTTCCGAGGCGCGTTTTTTACACGCCTTAAATTACACCATGGTGTTGCCGGGGCCGGAAGCTCAGCAATTAGCAACATATATCGGCTGGTTAATGCATGGGATGTGGGGCGGTATTGTTGCCGGGACTCTGTTTGTGCTGCCTTCCATGTTTGTTCTGATCGCGTTGACCTGGATTTATCTTGCCTTCGGTAATACTCCGATTGTAGAAGGTGTTCTATACGGGGTAAAACCGGCGGTGATAGCCATCGTTGTGTTTGCCGCTTATCGCATTGGCTCCAAAGCCTTGGCCAATCACGTGTTGCGTGCCATCGCCTTGCTGGCATTTGTGGCTATTTTCGTTTTACAGGTTCCGTTTCCTTACATTGTATTGATGGCCGGAGTCATTGGCTATGTGGGTTCCCGTGTGGCGCCGGAATTGTTTAAGGTCGGGGGTGCCCACGGTGGCTCGGGTAATTCCTATGGTCCGGCAATTATTGATGATGATACCCCGATTCCGGATTATGCGCGATTCCGTTGGCTGCGGTTGGTGGGTATTTTAGTATGCGCAGTGTTGCTGTGGGGCGGGACAATGGCGGCGCTAACGTTAGCGTACGGTTGGCAAGGAACTCTTACGCAAATGGGGTGGTTTTTCACCAAGGCGGCGTTGGTGACTTTTGGCGGCGCTTATGCCGTTTTACCTTATGTGTACCAGGGTGGTGTGGAGCAATATGCGTGGTTAAGCGCAACGCAAATGATTGATGGGCTCGCTTTGGGCGAAACCACCCCCGGTCCGTTGATTATGGTTGTGGCGTTTGTGGGATTTGTCGGTGCTTGGGTGAAGGAGGTCTTCGGAGCGGAGGCTCTAGTCTTAGCCGGTGTGGCGGGTGCCGTGGTAGCCACGTTCTTTACTTTTTTGCCATCGTTCTTGTTTATATTGGCGGGTGGTCCCGCGGTGGAGGCCACCCGGCATGATATAAAGTTCACGGCGCCGTTAAGTGGTATTACAGCCGCGGTGGTGGGAGTGATTTTTAATCTCGCGGTGTTTTTTGCCTATCATGTGTTGTGGCCACAGGGATTCGCGGGCACATTCCAGTGGTGGTCCTTGTTGATAGGAATAGCGGCGTTTGTGGCGTTGTTTCGGTTTAAATTAAGCGTGGTCAATTTGATCCTTGCGTGCGCCGTTCTGGGCTTGGTCACGTCATTGCTACGCAGCCCCGTCAGGGCTGAAAATCTTTTTTAGGATACTTACCGGTGGCTGACGCCGGCGGCTGTACTACCGTTCCCATTCTGGGAACCTTTGACTTGAGGTTAGCGACAGATATCCTGCTTGCGTCGGGTTTGTAAACTCACGCGCGTTTACAGTAAAATCAAAAACTCTACCGCAGGGTGTAAAGGCGCAGAACAAACCACTTCGGGTGTCCTGAGTTTAATATCCGGTAACAAGGCCAAAACGGCTCTATAAGCAGCTAAAACCATCGGATTGTCCATGAATAATTTAAATTTGCCACCGCTCAAAATCGTACGGATCAGCTATTCCATACTTTTATTCCTGTTTTTCCTGTCAAACACCGCAAGCGCGGGGTCGCTGGACATAAATGAAGCCATGCAGAAACGGCAGAAGTTGGCTGCGGAGCAGAATATAAAAATAAGATCAGCCGATGAGGTGGCCAAAAGAGCCCTGGCGCTGATGGTGATGGTGTCCAGAGTGCATGAGGAAAACCCGCAAGACCTGATGGCTTGGGTGGAAAGAAACAAAGTGAACGAATACTTCACCGAGAAAGAAAAAGCCGTCTTCCATCAAAAAGAACTGATGCACCAGGAAAAGATCGAATTCAGTTGGAAATCTGAGGCGCTGGTATCCTTGTTCTGGGCGCTGAATATGATCGATCCGTATCCCAGCCTAAAAGATCAGGTTTATATCTTTAACTACAAAAAAGTGCTGGCCATTGTCGATGATCCGGCAAAATTTATCGCCGAAGCAAAATTGAGAAGTAAAAAAGAAATTGAAGCCAAGGAAACCGAACTCTATCAGCAGCACTGGCGTATAAGGGACGCTCATATCACCAACAAAACCATGCCTGCGGAATTGGACCCGGATATCGTATTTCAGCGCAATTACGGTCTAAGCTGGCTCGTCGGCTGGGGTGAGAGTTGGGAAAAAGTGCCGACCGATACGCTGGGAGAACTGCCTAAGGGGTGAAGGTAAAGGTTTAGGAAGATACGCTGCCGGTCCATACAAGATTGTTTCAAGCGCGGTCCTGTTCTGGCAGACACAGCCGCCAGGTCGGCACCAAACGCGTAAATTCTGCGCCCCCTTGTTGTTCTCTATGTAGTTCGCTACGCAGCTCTTCCCAACGTGCCAAGTCAAATGAATCCCGGTGCAGGCGCGCCACCCAATCTGCCAGACGTATTGCGGCCCATGCCTCTTTGTCGCTGTTGCGGTGGCTGCTTTGCCCCGCGCTGTATTGATAGCCGGCCATTACGGTTGCGTCGTCATAACCCCAACGCTGCAGCGCCACCGCTGTGGTGCCGGCCAGCAGCGTTGTGTCTTCCGGCAGGGTTTCTTCTGCCGCTGTCATGACGGGATGCAGTGTGGTCGATAACTCGGAGAAGTGGAGCTTGGTAAACAAGGTCTGCACGTGAGTTGCAAGTTCGGGGGTATTGGCGGCGTGCCAGAAATTGAAGACGACGGACAGGCGCGCCCGGCTCACCTGGGTGACGGCATGGTGTGAATCTTTGTGTAGCACAAAGCCAAAGGCCTCGTTGTAGCCTGGCGGCACCCGCATCACCGCTTCGCCGGAGGGCGATGCGAACAGTTCCAGCACGCCGCCGTGCGCGGGCTGCCAGTCCTTGTTGAGTTGTACGACTAAGCGCACGCTCTCATAGCCCAGCAAGGGCCGGTCGCTGTGTATGCCAATGAACTGTCCGGGCTGCATCTGTTGGGCAGTGACTACCACCCGATCTGTCAATGGTAACCCTGTGATTGTGCGCATTCTCCCGGTGACCTCCCGCAGAAATGCCGTTGCTAACTCTGGGGTTACATCGCGTAGCTCGCATCGGTAAAACGCGGCATCACGTTGCTGCCAATCCGCGCTGTGGTTAAACAATTGTTCCAGCATTGCGCACTGCTCCTGCGAGAATGCGCAAGCATCAAGAAAGTAGGGGAACGGATAAAGGTGGTGAGTGGTTTGGGAAAGCAATGAATGTGCTCCAAGGGAGTTATCCGGGATGGGTGTCCAGCGAGATACCGTTCGGGGCAGTATACGGAAAACCGGGGGTTTGAGCACAGGTTTCTCTATTCCGACATGCAAAAGGTTCGGTGTGGCACCATGGTTAGTGCTAGTGGTCATGTATGGGGCTGTGTTTTGACTCTGCTTGGTGGAATACGCAAAAAGACGCTATTCCACCCTACGGTTCCTATCCAATTTTTTAAATAGGTTTAGGGGATTAGAGCACGGTGGCGGGTCTCGCATTATCAGTGTAGGTTGGAATAGCGTCAGCGTATTCCGACGTGCGAAAGGTTCGGTGTGGCACCATGGTTAGTGCTAGTGGTCATGTATGGGGCTGTGTTTTGACTCTGCTTGGTGGAATACGCAAAAAGACGCTATTCCACCCTACGGTTCCTATCCAATTTTTTAAATAG
>JAOUJW010000049.1 GCA_029882975.1 Gammaproteobacteria bacterium | reverse complement strand
TGGACACTCAGTTGCCAGTTGTCGCCGTTGTCGTCAACGAATTTCCCCCGGCTGTTGTAGGTGCGGATGAGGTTGGTGTCGATGCCTAAGGTTTTGAGGTATTCGTCCTGGCCGCGGACCACCAGGTTGCCGGTGGTGGCGTTAACATAGATCTGTTCGCGACTGCGCCCCAGATTGGCCGATCCGTCGCTGCCTGTTGTTGTCAATGAACCGGTGGATATTCCCAGATTTTCACCTGTAATCACGGCGACCATTGTATTTCCCCTTCTTATTTTTCGTTTTGTGTTTTGTTAAGGACTAACGCTCGGACTACCCCCAGGGCGTTAGTGCTTTTGTTACTCCCTTATCCGGGATTTTCGGAATTTGTTTAGTGAAAAATGAAAAAAAATCTAATTTTTTTTTGAAAAAAATAAAATTGAATATTTCTTATGCAGACTAGAGAGGTTTATTGATAAAGACTGGATATGTAATTCCAACACTGGATAAAGACTAGAGTGCAAGCTAAGCAAATGAGGACGGAGCACCTATTGGCTCACGGTAAACTGAGTAACAATCAGGGGGAAATCGCTTGGCTTTCTCCCTCGGGTCACAAAAGGCCCCACCCCACAAGAATTCGCAAGTCGTTACATTGGGGGAAACCGATACTCTGCTTGGCGGGTTACGCGAGCTAACCCGCCCTACTCGCTATTGGCACGATTGTCGGTTGGATTAGTGCAACGTAATCCGACAGCACATCTAGCAACATGAACCGTTGTTAGATAAATAATACGAAACAACATAACAGCGCCATCTTTCCCGCTTTATGGGCAATTTCACCTTTCGCCCGCGTAGGCACAACTCTCGCTTAGAAAACCGTGCCCACTCTACAGTCATAGAGAAGACGTAAACTATCCACAAGTCAGCACCTAGATCGACACCAGTCTGCGTTAGTGGTACATTGTTGCCCTCTTTCGCGCAGGGTTTTTGAGGGTAAAAAGCACAATGGGTGAGCCGGATATAGAAGTCAGTGACAAATTCCTGGATTTGGCAAAACAAGTCAAGAATCCCATTATTTGCGATATCGGCAGCCGCGATGCCGTGGAGGGTTTGTATCTTCAAAAGACCTTAAATGCAAAAAAACTGCATATTTTTGAGCCCAATCCTGAAGCCATTGCCAAGTGTAAAAACAATATTGGTGAAACACCCAATGTGGTAATGAATGAGTTCGCTTTGAGTGACAGCATCGGCGAGATTGAGTTTTATCCTGTTGATAGCGAAGCCTCTGACCGTAAGGATATTGGTCTGTCTTCCATGTATAAAGTGAATCCCAACTACACCAAAAGTCGCGGCAAAATCGAGCAGTCCATCATCAAGGTACAGACCAGTACGTTGGATGACTATTTTAAGGATCAGGAAGCACCCACCATTCTATGGGTGGATGTTGAGGGGGCGGAATTGAAGGTGTTTCAGGGCGGTCTACAGACCTTGAAAAATGTTGAGCTGATTCATGTCGAAGTGGGTTTTCGGCAAATGCATGTGGGGAAACCTTTGTTTTGGGAAATCAACCAGTTTCTGGAGCAGCAGGATTTTCGGTTCGAAGGCTTTGTGGAATATTCTACCTTAAAAACCTGGCTGTACGTGAACAAATGGTTACCCAATTTGCCCTGGCGGGCCAATGCCATTTATCGTAGGAAATCATAGACGAGCTATTAAGCTGCAACACCGGCACAGGAGCATACCTTTGTTGGATAGCGCCTCTACTAATCGTGCTACTAGAAACATCGGGGAAAATCGATACTCTGCTTGGCGGAATACGTAAACTATTCCGCTCTACGGGTGAGGGTATTACTGGTAATTTGTTGTAAATCCCACTCAAAGGCTATAATCACGGCATTCACTAACCAAACCTTGTAACTATCTCAAAGCAACCCCATAAATCCCTGATGAGTACAAAAAAACCTGTTCAAACCGGTGTCCCACTACGGGGCGCGGATAAAGTGGCCCGGATTCCGGTGAAAGTGGAACCGACGCTGAAACCGGCGCGTAAACCGCACTGGATCCGCGCCAAAGCGCCTACCAGTCCGGAGGTGGGGCGGATTAAAAAACTGCTGCGGGACAACAACTTACACACCGTGTGTGAGGAGGCGTCCTGCCCCAATCTGGGGGAGTGTTTCAGCCACGGTACCGCGACCTTTATGATCATGGGGGATATTTGCACCCGGCGTTGTCCTTTTTGCGATGTGGCCCACGGTCGGCCTGAGCCGTTGGATGCCAATGAACCGCAGAACATTGCCGCAGCCATACAGACCTTGGGTTTACGTTATGTGGTGATTACCTCGGTGGACCGGGATGATTTGCGCGATGGCGGTTCCCAGCATTTTGTACAGTGCATCCAGGCGACGCGGGAGTTAAGCCCGCAAACCAAGATTGAAGTACTGGTGCCGGATTTTCGCGGCCGTATGGATATTGCCCTGGAGATTATGCAGCGTTGTCCGCCGGATGTGTTTAACCACAATTTGGAAACGGTACCGCGGTTGTATAAGGCTGTAAGACCCGGTTCAGACTATGAGTGGTCTTTGGATTTGTTGCAGCGGTTTAAGGAGACCCATCCGGACATTCCGACCAAGTCGGGATTGATGTTGGGTTTGGGTGAGAGCAAGGATGAGATTGTGCAGGTATTGAAAGATTTGCGCGCCCACCAGGTTAACATGTTAACTTTGGGGCAATATTTGCAACCTACCATACATCATTTACCGGTGGATCGGTTTGTGGAGCCTGCCGAGTTTGATGAGCTGGGACAGATTGCCAAGGAGTTGGGATTTGATAACGTGGCCAGTGGGCCGATGGTGCGTTCGTCTTATCATGCGGATTTGCAGGCTTCCGGTGGGAAAGTGGGTTAGTCGTTGGTTTCAAACCTCAAGGTGGCACCAGCAACAACCGTGATGGAAAACGGTGGGTGGCGCAAGCAAAGTGCGATTAGAAAAATTGTGGAATACGGGTAGGCTGCTTGGCGGAATACGCTACCCCTGCACCACGGAAATGAAAAACAACTTCCTTGTCATCGACTTTCGCCCGCGTGGGCACAAAGGGCGTGCCCACCCTTGAACAACCGCGTGCTGCCGTCCATGAAGCCCTACTTTTCCATATTGTCGTAGATGTCGTTTTTACGCTGGTGTTCTTCGATTTCCGCCTGGCGACGCATTTCCAGGATATCGCGGCGTTTTTCGATACGCTGCTCCAGGACGCCCTCTTGCATGGGGATGGAGTTTTCTCCGTACAGTACTTGTTTAAGCAAGCGAAAACCGAATTTCATTAAAGCTGTATCGTCTTGTTGCAATTGTTGAGCTTCGACCTCCTCCAGCAGGTAGGTGGCTTTGAAGCTGTCACTGTCCACAAAACGACGAAAACGGTCTATATCGTAGCTGCACATGAAAAACAGTTGCAGGCTCATATTGGAGGGCTTGCCCACCGCGGGGCCGCTGGAACGTTTTTTGAGAATGATTTGATACCATTCCCGGTTCATGTCGTCGTATTCCTTGACGCCCTGCTCGTCCCGATACTGGTCGATGGTGATTTCGTTATCTTCATCATGGCCTTTGCAGTGGTCTTCGTTCACCAGGCAATAATGATGTTCTTCGTTGGGGGCACCGGTGGCGCGCATGGCCAACAGGCCCACGGGGTAGTAACGGCACGCTGATGGCCGGTCTTCGTAAATGCTGCAGCCCTGGTCGTTCATGAGCAGGCACACGGGCTTATCGTTTTGGGTACGCAGTTTGATACCCGGCATACCGCTGGCATCCATTTCAAAGGGAACGGTGTATTTGTCCAGCACTTCCGAGGTACTTAAACCCAGGTTCTTTTTCATGCGCAGGATATCGTAGGGAGTCAAAGTGATATCCGCATGACGACAGCATTCGTTGTAACAGGAAATCCCAGGGTAACAACGAAATTGGATCTTGGTGTCGGTTTTTAACAGATTGGGCACCACCGGGCTCTGATGCGGCAGATCCGGATTGGGTGGATTTAGCTTATCTTGACTCATGTTTAACTCCAAGGGTGGATCGCGCGCTCAAATCGTCGAAGCATAAAGAAGCACAGTTCCCGTAACTAATTTGTGGCTTTACAGAAAACACTCGGCAACTGCAAATTTTTCCTCTAAAGCCGGAACAACCTATTCTAACACGAAGGTCTTAGGCAATCGAAAACAGAAAAAAAAACCCGGACGCAAACGCCCGGGCTTTTTCCTGATTAAGTAGTTGTTACTTAAACAGTTTGGATTTATCGACCAAATCCACGTGAGCACGCTTGAAGCATGTCCAGGTGTGGGTTTTCTTGTCGTAAATCGAGTTTACGAAACACTTCCAGTTTTCTTCATCAACGAAGTTTTTGTCAGTTCGGTAGTAGAAGCCCGGATAACGGGATTCTTCACGGAACTGAATGTGCTTCATGTGAGCTTCGGCAGTCAAAATGCGGTGGTAGTTTTCCCAGGCACGTAATAATTCGTGCAGGTCTTTAGCACGCATTTTCATTGCGTCTTCTTTGAGCATTTCCAACTTCTCTTCTGCAACAGCCAACATTTTTTCGTTGGTGTTGTAGTAAGTTGCTACACCGGCCACGTACTCGTCCATGATTTTTTGCAGACGGAACTGCAACATCTTGGGAGTGATGTAATGTGGGTTAACATCAATGGCTGTGGTGTAGTCTTTGTGCTCCAGGTAGGTTCTAACGGGTTGATAAATTTCAGCAACCAACTCATCGATAGGTGTATCCAGCTCCGGGCTGAAATCTTTGTTGTCGATAACGTATTTAACCATGGACTTAGCGGCCAAACGCCCTTCCGCGTGAGAACCGGAAGAGAACTTATGACCGGAAGCGCCCACACCGTCACCGGCAGTGAACAGACCGCTAACAGTGGTCATACCACGGTAGCCCCAGTTCCAGCCTCTGGGCAGATGGTCAGGAACACCGGTTTCTGTTTCATCAGTTGGTGCACCAACATCCGTAGGACCGGAAGTCCAGATACCACAACAACCGGAGTGAGAACCTAACAGGTAGGGTTCGGTTGGCATTAACTCAGAGTTTTTCTTCTCTGGTTCAATGTTTTCACCAACCCAGATACCGCATTGGCCAACGCACATGTCCAGGAAGTCTTCCCAGGCTTCGGCTTCCAGATGCTTAACTTCGCGTGGAGACAGAGTTTCACGCAAGTTAGCCAAAGCAGTCACGGTGTCCATGTAAATAGGACCGTTACCGTCTTTCATTTCTTTCAGCATCAAGTGGTTACGCAAGCAGGATGCAGGAACAGCCGCCTGACCGTATGGAGGATAGTCGTCCAACATAGCGGCATTCTTGGTCATGTAGTTTTCGCCGAAAGCGTTAGTGGCTTTCGCTTTAAACAACAGGAACCACGCCCCTACCGGACCGTAACCGTCTTTGAAACGAGTCGGTACGAAACGGTTTTCCATCATGGTCAACTCAGCACCGGCTTCAGCAGCCATGGAGTAAGTCGAACCGGCGTTCCATACGGGATACCAGGCACGACCGGTACCTTCACCCACAGAACGGGGACGGAAAATGTTTACACAACCACCCGCCGCCAACAGACAAGCTTTGAACTTGTATACAAAGATTTTGTCTTCGCGAGTTGAGAAACCGATAGCACCGGCGATACGACGGGGATCGTTTTTGTCGTTGATCAGTTTAACGATGAATATACGTTCCTGAATGTTTTCCATACCCAGCGCTTTTTTAGCCGCTTCAGCAACGATCCATTTGTAGGATTCACCATTGATCATGATCTGCCATTTACCGGAACGTACAGGTTTACCACCGTCTTTCAACGGAGTCAGGCCTTTAGAACCGTCATGACGCTCGCCGTTTTCGTCAGTTTTCCAAATGGGCAGACCCCATTCTTCGAACAGATGCACGGACTCATCCACATGGCGACCTAAGTCATAAGCCAAGTCATCGCGAGTAATACCCATTAAGTCATTGGAAACCATACGAGCGTAATCCGCAGGATCCTGCTCAGTACCAATGTAAGTGTTGATCGCAGACAGACCTTGAGCTACCGCACCGGAACGGTCCATAGCCGCTTTGTCCACCAGCTTCACGCTAATGTTGTGACCGTCTTTTTTAGCCGCATCAATCCAACGCATGATTTCGTAGCCGGCACCGCAGCAGGCCATACCACCACCGATAAGAAGAATATCAACTTCTTCTTCGACTACTTCAGGATTACCAAATTCTCCCATTTTATCTCCCCTCTACCTTATTTCTTTATTAATTCGCTTGGATCGCCTACGCGATAACCATTGCATTGTACGAAGAAGCCAGGCTCTTCTATTTTGGACATATCGGCCTCAGGCTTGCCACCGTAGGGATCAATAGAGCCCTCTGGGGTAGTACGAATCGGGAATTTGAAACGTTTCATATTGCCGTTACGGAACTTGATGGTCCACATGATGGAATCGGAACCGCGCAAGGGTTGAACGGAACCACCCAAAGGTACAACGTCAGCATAGTGACGAGCTTCGATGGCTTGCTGCGGGCAGATTTTAACGCAGGAATAACATTCCCAGCATTGTTCCGGCTCCTGGTTATAGGCGCGCATGGCATGACCGGTTTCCGAACCGTCTTTGTCCAGCTTCATTAAGTCATGCGGACAAATATACATGCATGCAGTTTTGTCTTGACCCTTGCAGCCGTCGCATTTGTCGGTGCGTACAAAAGTTGGCATTGTTTCTGCTCCTTTCTATAGTGGTTAATTGTTAAGTCTTATAATTATTGGTCTGTAGTAGCTCCACACGGGTCTATTTGCCCGAATGGCCACTCAGCTTCACTTCCACTTTTTCATCGTCGGCAAGACTAGAATAGTATTCGCGAAGGATAGTTAGTACTTCGGGACGGCTGAAATTATCCGGCACTTCCGTCCCCTCGGAAAGTGCTTTACGCAATTTGGTACCGGAAAGTAACAAGCGGTCTGAAGCGTCATGGGGGCAGGTCTTCATTGAAGCCATACCACCGCATTTTTCACACCAGAAGGTCCAATCGATTTTCAGCGGCTGGGTTTCCAGCGAGCCGGCTGGAAGCTCATCAAAAATATGGTGGGCATCAAACGGTCCGTAATAGTCACCCACACCTGCGTGGTCACGCCCTACGATCAAATGGGAACAACCGTAGTTCTGCCGGAATAAGGCATGCAACAAGGCTTCGCGCGGACCGGCATAGCGCATGTCCAAAGGATAGCCTGCTTGAATCACGGTGTTATCCACAAAATATTTGTCGATCAGCGTACCAATGGCCTTGCTGCGCACTTCTGCGGGAATATCGCCCGGTTTGAGCTTACCCAGCAATGAGTGGATCAACACACCGTCCAAAGTCTCAATGGCGATTTTAGCCAGATACTCATGGGATCGATGCATAGGGTTGCGGGTTTGGAACGCAGCAATGGTCGCCCAGCCGCGTTTTTCGAATTCTTCTCGGGTTTTCGCCGGTGTCATGAATTGATCACCGTACTGTTCCGGGAACTCTGCCAGAGACAGGATTTTAACCGGACCGGCAAGGTTGACGTCACCTTGCTCCATAACCATTTTTACACCCGGATGCTCCATATCGGTGGTTTTGTACACCTGCATGCATTCATGGGCTTTGTCGATCTGGTATTTCTCAGTGATGCTCATGGTGGCGAGAATTTCGTCACGCTCCGGATCGTACAGCGCGACATCGTCACCTGCTTTCAAACCATCTGCGGTAGCTTGATCGGTGGACAGGGTAATGGGAATGGGCCAGAACAGGCCATTGGCCATTTTCATCCCGTCACATACGCCTTGCCAATCGGCATGGGTCATAAAACCATCCAGGGGAGTGAATCCACCAATACCCATCATAATCAGGTCGCCCGCTTCTCTGGAAGAGACGGAGACTTTCGTTAGGCTTTGTGCTCGTTTTTGTTCTTGTTCAAGAGCACTACCCTCTAATAACAGAGGTTTTAATTCTTTTGATCCGTGCGGATTTACCAATTTTGACATCGCATTCCCTCTTCCAATATTTACAACCCCTGTCCGTGCAGTTCAGCAAGCAGAGCTTCCAATGCAGACCCTCCACCTTATCCCCTTTTGGAAAAAAAGCAAGGTGGATAAAGTTTCTTCGCCTATAAAAATCCTTTATTGGATTGTCCTGCGCGACTGCTTCGGAATTGCGGTTGTACAACTTTAATATACAAGATGGGCCGCTTTGCGGCACCTGGACGTCCCTAATCACTGACCGATCTTTTACGCCGGGCTTTTGTACCATAGTTTGCTGCGTTTGGGTATCGGTAAGAAACTGAATTTAATTGACACAGTTCACAAAACGATCAATATAGCCTTATTGAAGCCAATTTATCTCCCGCGCTGTTTTATTTCCGACCAGAGCACTATACAAACTCTCCGGTATTTTGCTTTCATGATCCGATATTGGCACTTTACCTCCCATGATTTCAGCGTATTCCTGCGGATGCCTGGGTTGGCGCTCCGGGTCGGCATAACCATCGGGAAACAAAGGTTGACCACTGGATAAATCGTATTTATCACTGGCCCCCACCGTATGCAGAAATTCATGGGCAATAACCACATTATTGGTCGCATCCATGCGGGTACTGGCGTAGGCGTTAACTACACCGATTAAGCCTTTTTCCAGCCCCAGAGAGTGCTCCAAAGTAGAAAATGAGTCCGGATCAAAATACTTAACATAAATGTTTACATCTTCCGGGGGGCCCGCGTATGCCGAATCCACCGTGGCGGACCAATAGCGCAGCTTTAAACTCCAAAGCATGATTTTCAAAACCTGCCGGTCTTTTGGCGGCGGTGGTGGGAACACCTGCAACGGAGGCGCAAGAATCACCTTCACCGGTTGTGCCAGACTCAGTTTGTAGCGCTCCGCCTCATCCTTGAAGAACTGTTCTACATCCTCAAAGTTCTCAAGACCCAGACCCTGAATATATTCCCTGCTGGTTTCACTGCCATCCCCATTGATTGGATGAATCAGCACATACAAAGGGCGATCCCAGTCGGTAGTGCGAATTTTGGTTAAGTAGGTATCCATACCTACAACAAACAAGATAAATAGCAGCAATATAAGACGCAGCTTTCTAAACACCAAAGGCTCCTGCCGTTATGGGTTGACGCATGGGTATCAGGTTAAGGTTTTAACGCCTTCCTCAGTACCCAATAGCAATACGTCGGCCGGACGCTTGGCAAAGAGCCCATTGGTCACAACACCCACAATACTATTAAGCTGGTCTTCCATTTCTACCGGATTTAAGATTTCCAGATTGTGTATATCTAAAATTATGTTGCCATTATCAGTGACAAATCCTTCGCGATATACCGGCTGCCCGCCGAGCTTGACGATCTCTCGCGCCACATAGCTGCGCGCCATGGGGATCACTTCTACCGGTAAAGGAAACTTACCCAGCATGTCCACCAACTTGGAACCATCGGCAATACAGACAAACTTGTCCGCCACGGCAGCGACGATTTTCTCCCGAGTTAAAGCCCCTCCACCGCCTTTGACCAGATGCAGGTATTTATTGGATTCGTCCGCGCCGTCCACATAAACAGCAATCTCGTTGACCATATTCAAATCTTCCACACGAATTCCGTGGCCCCGTAAGCGCTCTGCACTGGCCTCGGAACTGGCTACCGTGGCCTCGATTTTATGTTTAATTTTAGCCAGCTCGTCGATGAAATAATTGGCCGTACTGCCGGTGCCCACGCCCACGATGGTGCCTGCAGGCACATAATCAATGGCCGCGGCGGCCACTGCTTTTTTTAATTCGTCTTGAGTCATTAGGTAATCCCTATTAGCATATTGAAATCAATCGGCTTGGCGACAGAATCTGGCCGAAAGGGCCGATTATAAGCCCCAAGCCTGTACCACTTCCACCAAAACTCTTTCCTGTCCCACGCGGGGCCGGTAACGATAGCGCAAATATCGTGTGCGACTGAAGCTGGTAGCGACCGAGAATGACAAAGCCTTGTTTTAATGTCAAAATTCACTATTAACCTTAAGGTCGATCAATTTACGGTAAAAACCCCATGTTGGATCAGTATGTTAAGAAAATTCTTAATTCGCACGTTTATGACGTCGCCATAGAAACCCCTTTGGAACAAGCCGCCTCATTAAGCCGCCGCTTGGGCAACCGTATTTTAATTAAGCGTGAAGACCTGCAACCGGTGTTTTCCTTCAAGCTACGCGGTGCTTACAACAAAATGGCCGGGCTGGCGCCGGAGCAAAAAAACTGCGGGGTAATTACCGCCTCTGCCGGTAACCATGCCCAAGGTGTGGCCATGGCGGCGCAACGCATGGGGATTCCGTCGCTCATCGTTATGCCCAAAACTACCCCACGCATAAAAGTGGAAGCCGTACGCTCGTTGGGGGGCGAAATCGAGCTGCACGGCAATACCTATGACGATGCCTATGACCGGGCAAAGGTACTGGCTAATGAGCGAGGCATGACGTTTGTTCATCCCTATGACGATCCTGATGTTATTGCCGGACAGGGCACAGTCGCCTTTGAGATACTCAAACAGTACTCCAAACCTATCCACGCTATTTTTGTACCCGTGGGCGGCGGCGGTCTACTGGCCGGCGTGGCCAGTTATGTGAAATATCTGCGCCCGGAGATCAAAATCATTGCTGTGGAACCGGAAGATGCCCCCTGCTTTCACGCAGCTATGCAAGCAGGGAAACGAGTACTGCTGGACCAAGTGGGCATTTTCGCTGATGGTGTTGCCGTACGGCAAATAGGCAAGGAACCCTTTCGGGTGGCGCAGCACAACGTGGATGAAGTACTTTTAGTCAGCACCGACGAAATCTGCGCCGCTATCAAAGATATATTCGACGACACCCGTTCCATTGCCGAACCTGCCGGTGCACTGGGCGTTGCGGGAATTAAAAAATACCTAAGTCAAAATCCCATGCAGGACCAGACACTGGTTGCGATCGACAGCGGCGCTAATATTAATTTTGATCGCCTGCGCCATGTAGCTGAACGCGCTGAAATCGGCGAGCAACGCGAAGCTCTGCTGTGTGCCACCATTGACGAAAAACCGGGCAGCTTTCGTACCTTTTGCGATGTCATCGGCACCCGGGGAATTACCGAATTCAATTATCGTTACGCCGATCCTAAACAAGCCCATATTTTTGTGGGCGTACAACTGCAAAAAGGGTCGGACAAAACAGAATTATTGAAGAAACTGGATACGCTTCGATATCCTGTTGTTGATCTCACTGAAAACGAAATGGCCAAGCTGCACATTCGCTATATGGTGGGCGGGCGATCGGAACAAGTCACGGATGAGCGTCTGTTTCGATTTGAATTCCCGGAGCGTCCCGGAGCGCTGCTGCGCTTTCTAAACCGGCTGGGTGGACGCTGGAACATCAGCCTGTTTCATTATCGCAACCACGGTGCTGCTTACGGCCGCATCCTGGTGGGCATACAAGTGCCCGCGCAAGATAACACCGCTTTTGACAGCTTTCTGGAGGAAGTGGGATACCCCTATTGCGAAGAGAGCGACAACCCAGCTTATCGCTTGTTTTTGAAGTAGCTTGACGATTCAGAAATAAAAAGGGCTGCATTGGCAGCCCTTTTTACGTTGCTTGAGAATTACATGACTACTTAATAGTCGCATAACTACAGAGTCACATAACTACACGGCCCCCTAACTACACAATTGGATTGAAGGCAGTCCATTGCGTCCAATTGGACTGCGGCCCCAACCCGTGGTTGGGAAATGCGGTAGCGAATGCGCTGTCGTTACCACTCAAGGCCATATAGTTTAGCAGGACCATTTCAACCAACAGGTTCACGTTATTGGCGCCCGGCGTGGTGTTGTTGGTTTCCACCGAAGCACTGCTGCGGTAGTAACCCAACTGTTGATGCATAGCCTGCTCCGCCGCAGTGCCGCCTAACAACTGGGGCCTACCCGTGGGGTTATACACCAGAAAGAATGCCGCCGATGTGGATGAGTTATCGCCGGTCCACTCCCCTTTACCACGCCCGTTTGCCGAATCGTCTATGCGACCATTACTGGCCAAAGATCCATCGGTAAACACATACAGCATCAGAGGTTCCTGCAAGCGGTGAGCATATTCCAGGGCTGCCCCCATAGCTTGACCGGCACGAAAATCGCGCAACTCACCGGTGGCTCGGGTACCGTCATGATAATCATACCCCCCCAGAGAAACAGTACCGGCTCCGGCAAACCCTTCGATGACCAGCTTCATTACGGAGGCCGTACTTCTGAAGGTACCGGAATTCATTTCCGACGCAGTAAAAATACTTTGACCACTGGTAATCGAATTGGCTGTCACTGTTGCTAAGTCCTGGCTTGCCGCAGGTGCCCCGTTTGGCTCAGCAACCACCCCGTCACGTGGAGCAAGCTGGGAATTTGAGTTTTGAAAAAAGATGAAGTTATCCTTCTCCGGATCCACTGTATCCGGACCACTAAACTTGCGTACGGTATCTGCTGTTTTCAAATAACCACAGTCCACCAATTCCTGTACGGTCGTATCGAGATCATCGGGCAAAAGCACATTGGGAACCGCATCTTGGGTTGGCTGCATACTGCCGTCCACTCCATCAATTTTCGCCAAACTAATCCGACGAACCGCGTCCATGACTCTGGCTGCTTCCACGTTATCCGGCATCAGCGTACCCAAAGAACCGGTATCCACCAAACCACGAGCATCGCCGGGACTGGCAATACGTGTTGGCCGCTTGGTCAGATCAATCATCATGGCCGGTGACATTGAACGTCCACCGGAGTCGGAGTTTTGGGTTCCAATTAGAGTTGCCAAACCACCATCGGCCCCCGCACGGGCAATGCCGTACATGGGATTGTGGGGGTTATTGGCGGTATCATTATCGGAACGATTGGGAATAATTGCACCATTAACATTAGCGCGGCATTCCGGGGTGGTTTTGGAAATAATTCCTTTCAGAAAGGCGCTGTCAGGATGAAACCCCAAGCCTAACTCCCGGTTGACTCCAACGATGGAAGGCACCTGATCAGAAGGCAAACCCAACTTGTTATAACCGGCAACGCTTAAAAAATCTTCCTGTCCTGCCGGGCCGCCCACCAAAACATTGGAGCCGGTCATATTGGCACCGCCGCCCAAATCAAAGCACATAAACGGTATACCCTTGCGTCCGCCTGCTCCGGCTGTGATACCACAATCCAAAAATGGATCTGTGGTTACCCCCCAGGCTTTGCGCATGGTCAGTGTCATCAGGCTGGGCACCATAACTGCAGCACTGCTGGTGATTAAGCCCGCCCGTAAAAAGTCCCTGCGAGACACCGGACGCTTGTGATCCGAATGCAGAATGGGCTCATCGGGATGATGGTACGCCTTTTTCTTTCTAGCCATAATCTTATCCTCAATTATTCTGTTTCATTTCACAGGGTTATTGGTGTGTCACCACGGCACTGCCCAGCACAGACGTGCACATGGCTTTCACAATTGCACGGGTCCTCACCGAACTCGTACAATCCTGCGTGCCACTAGGCACTGTCGTCTGGCAACTTTGACCGTTTGCTGTCGTTCCATCGGCTCCATAGCCCAACATGTAGTAACCCAAAGCAGTCACTTCATTTTCGATACTCACCGTATCTATACTTGCGGTCGTGTTAACCATCTTCTCAACAATTTTTTGACTGATACCAGGAATAATGGTGGTACGGTTTGCAATCCAATCCGCCACGTTTGAATTGAAAAATCCGGCACTGACATTAAAGTATGTTTCACGGCTATCCGCATTTGCCTCCAGATTGCTGCCTTCCACCCGGTTATCACAGTACATACCAGCCAAACTGGCAATTGCAATCTGATGTGAAGACGCGAAACTAGTCACATTTTCCTCAGCCGGCAGGGCTTCTTTAAGCGATTGATAAGAGGCAACAACAGACGCGGCACCTTGGTTCACTTGAACCAATTGCGCCATGGAGGCGCTGATCTCTGCGAAGGTACGCAACCCCACCACAAAAGTATCGCCCGGCGCATAATTCAGAGGCGGCGCGGCCACCAAGCCCGTATCGCGAACGACTGTTTCATCGGTTCCGGCAAAATGCTCGAACGTTAAAAAGAACTGGTCGGTAGAAGCGCTGATGTGTTTGGAGAAAACGGATCCGGAAACCATACCCGGCGCCAAAGTTGTCAAGTCAACCGGCTCACCGGGAGCGGCTGTGGTGTTCACTGCCAAACGAGCGGGCTTACCGTAGTTATCAAACGCCTGCCCCACTTCCACCTCTTGCCCGTTGATACCGACGCGCATTCCACTGAATTCAAAACTCACAGGATTATTCACATCCGGATTCAAAGTGATGAATTTAGGATCGGCAAACAAATAAGAGTAATCATCAAACTCACTGGCCTGCATCCAAATATAGTAGTTTGGCCGCGGATTATTAGTTCCGGCATAAGCTGGCATAATGTCGTTTACATTGAACAACAAATTATATTTCTGCCCTACACCTGCTTGAAAGTTTTTCTCAATATCCGCCAAAGGCAAGGCTGCCCGATGTATGGCAACGAAGCGGATAATGCCGGCCCAGGGGTTGGAACGGTCGGTATCCGCACCCAGACTTAACAAGTAACGATTCTCCAAATCCCACTGGATTAGGTTATTCCTGGGTGCAGGATCGGGATCGGGAGCAATAGTCACCTGCACTCCGTTGATATAGATTTTTCGCCCTTCCGCTTCCGTGAAGGTAACCACTACGTGCTGCAATGAAGTCTGCAACTTCTCTTCAGCGGCAACGAAATCCGCAGAAGCCATAAACGGCGTCAACCGATTATAAAAACGGTAGTCATCCTGATATTGCGCTAAGGTAAAGTTACGATTCAATCCACCACCGGCCGAGTAAGTGACAATGGGAGCACTCTCGAACATGTCACCACCCTGTTGGCTCAAACTGGCCGGCACCACCCATGCTTCAATGGAATACTCACCACGAGCCACGATGGTATCGTGCAGTTTGCGGCTGGCATCCAAATTGGTACTGCGCACCACGCTACCCGGTTGAATTCGCACCCCATAGGAGTTAATCAACTCAGCAGAACCAAACAATTGCAAATCAATGGCAGGAGCAATACCGCTGGTATCATAGGTGTTACTGGAGAAGCGGCCTTCTTTGAACTCATACTTGGCTATGACATAACGATCGGTACGAGAACCACCACTACTGACCTGGCCATCGTTTAACTCCATGGCCTTACTGATGCGATAGTTGCTGTTGACCGCAGCCACCGGCGTTATCGCTGCCGCCCAGGTTTCAATGGCTGTTCGAATTTCCCCGGCATCGGTTGCGCAAACGTCCCAGCAATTATGGTTTTGCGCCCCTAAACGAAATACCACTCGAGATTGAGTTGAGTCAGTGACAGCAGTACCCACCGGCACGTTCAAATCCACAACCCCGCTGGCAACAACAGCATCATAGGCTGCATTTATATCTGCATCTGCAAAATAGGGAGCTTGCGGTGTGTTGGCAGTAGTGGAACTGTTGTGACATTCAGAACAGTGTGTATCCAGAAGGGTATACAAACCTTGAAAGCGGTTAACATCCTCCGGAGTGCGATCAAAAACTCTTCGGTCAGACACCTCAACGATAGGCGGATCAACCAAAGTCAACTCCGTATTGGTATCCACGGGCAGCGTATCTTCCAATGTTTGACTGCCTGTACCCTGAGTGGCGTCCGCCCAAGCTTGTAACCACGCAGTCATGGTGGCTGCATCGTTAGCACAGGAGGCGGTCCAGCAATTGTGCCCGCTAAGCACCTTAGTCACAAATACAGTGGATCCCGGATCAAACAGACTGTCACTCACCGGAGTCGGCAACATGGAGTTAGCGGAAGCAAAGGCCGTGTTCACGTTTTCGTCGGCAAATGCCCCCTGTATGGTACTTCCCGCCGGGGCGCCCGCGCCCACACCGGTTCGTGAGTGACAGTTGCGACAGCTCAACCCCATAACATTGTTATAAAAGTTATCTTGGAAATATTGTACTTCCACATCGGCGGCAACGGACGTGCGCGTCAACGTTTCCGGAGGCGCATCGTTATTACTCACTTTATCGCAAGCGCCGAGAAAGCCGGCAAGGAACAATACCAAACCCACGTTCGAAAGTCGCTGCAGCCCCCCTCTTTCAACATATTGTTTCATTTTATTTCTCCAAAAACCGGTTTTGACTTCTTGATCCAGTTTGGTTTTTTCTGTGCAATGAATATAGGTCATGATCAATTCCCCCTGCACAGTGGCGCAACTTTGGCGAAGACATTGCGCATATTGTAACTTTCGCTTCTAAACTCGGTGATAATGTTATCCATCGCCACCTCATCAGCCTCCACCGGATTTTGCAGGCAAACATGTTTGTAGACTTTTTCGACCTGGCATTGTGCAAAAGCCTTGGTGCCGGCAATCTCTCTTCCCATAGACGCCGCGCCGTTTCCTTGACCTTGAGCCGCCGGGCTGGCCACCTGATTGAATTCCCAATCCAGCGAAGAATTGGGACCTTCTCGCCAGCGATTCACCCAACCGTCGTGTATGGTTCGATATCCATACGAGAAGTTACCGGCATTAATATGATGTTTGTTGGTTACACCATTGGGGTTATCTACCGCATCCACCGCGGTTACAGTGGCAAAGGCAGTTGCATTGGTTTCGTCAGTAGTTGTGTAGTTTTGTTTAAACAACAACTTCCCCGCACCTTCCAGGGGATTACCGTCACCATCATCTACGGTCATCCACTCCCAGTAAGCGTACGCACCAGCCATGGGATCCATACCGGCATGGCACCCCACACAATTGGTCAAAAAGATTTTGCTGTCGCCGCCGGGACTGCGAGACACATCCTGGCGAACCCGGTCATGGGAACGAGTGGGATCTTTCATTTGTTCCAGGTCACGACACAAATAGTTGATTGCCGTAAAGCGAAACATACGTCGATTGGTTCCTTTGCTGAAAAAGGCCAAGCCTGCAGCTCGCGTGGTTGTAACCCCGGCAATATCAGCCGCAGAAGCCCCTGTAGGCGGCACTCGGGTTCCTCGCTGCAATACCGCAGTATCGCTTAAATCGTGACCTCCGTTACCTAAATCAATATAGTGATTATTATTTTCCTCTGACCAGCCCCTTACACCTGATGCACCTGCTCCGCCTTGGTAGTAAACATTCGTCGACAGAACGGTATCGAAGGGATCTTCGTCGCGGATCATGCCAATAACTAAAGCTACGTAGTCGTTGAGATCGGCATATTTGGTTTGCGCCCGATTGGTCCAGGGAGTGGCGAAATCTCGCAATGATGTACTGTAAAAGGCTTTTCGGGAGGCTGAATTGTCCACAGGGCCTACTGCGGCACACGCAGTAACCGCACCCGCATAACTGGGGATTCTTGCATCGGCGGTCGGATCCAACGACATCACCAAATGGGCCGCTTGTTGCGCACCGTTCGTTTGCCCCAATAAATACTCCATCGCACACAGAACTGCTTCCGTGGGCGGCACCCCCGCCAGACGATCGTGCATCCGTTTGGCCTGCTCCCTTGGCCCTGCAACAACGTTGCTTCCCACCAACACCAGAGTGGCAAATAGTACCCCTCGGCTCACCACCCTCAAGGAAAAAGTGGGTGTGATGGAACGAAAAGGAACAAAAGTTTTGATCTTATTTATACAATTCTCGAATTTCATAACTTTTTCCTATTTTTCCAAATCATGTTCTGATCCAATTATTGATTGTAACTTCAGAGACTTGCGTAGGAACGCAGCTACGCACTCACCAAAATCTGTTAAAAGGGGGGGGAAAATCGAAGAACGAGTAAAAATGGCTTTTCAGCCTAATACCCCCGTCTTACTTGATTGCAAACCAGCTCACACTGATTTCGCTTGGAATTCTAGCTTACGGCTTTACTCCCTCATTAGGATTCACCAACGAATAAAAAACGAGCAATCGCTTGTTCCTTATACACCGAAACTACGTAAGGTGCCACGTCAAGTGGTGCCAAGAGCATGATATTCGAGGAAAAATTCCTGCCTCCCCAAAGACCCCGCTACTTACAGGTCTGAAAAAACAAGCGAGTGGTTACCCACCTCAGTTTTCCATACACAGGACGCGCCAAACGACCATTAATACAACGTAGCTGAACTGAATTTCTAACACCGTGAATCAGTTCCCATTTTGGCAAATTAAATGGCTGCTGGAAAATACATATTACTGAAATTCAGCATCTTACACCGGCCGACTGCCTAGACTTTATACACCTCTACGTTGATTTTGGGTTTAATTTCCGTTGGTAATGGAGAGTCAATAGGGTTAGAGACTTTCAACAAGTCTCCGATTGGAACTTCTTTGACGGTTTTCGATGGTTGTACGGGCGATTCCCCAGGTGCTTTACTATCTACTTTCACACCCACTGCCTTACCGGCGGTTTCACTGTTACTCATACTCTGGGTATAGGAACTAATGACGACTCCTAGACCCACGAAAACCGCGAGCATGGTTAACAAATCTGGTTTTTTCTTAGTTTTATACATTTCTATTTCGTGGAATCGCTAATCTGATATGGTACATGCAGCCTGTGATGCCGGTGGCCTCACTCCTACTTACGATCTTACTCAACTGATGTTACACAATTGGCTTTTACTTAAGTGGCTACCTACGTGCCCCTTTTGATAAGGGAATCTTAATAGTACATAAGATCTATGAAATTGACTAATAGGTAGATTTAATAACTGTTATAATTATTTTTTAATTGAATATAATTATTTAGTATAACACACTTCAACTAAATCTTTGTAGGGAATATCAATGAAGTATTGGTTAATGAAATCCGAACCTGACACCTTCAGTATTGATGATCTGGCCAATCGCCCCGATCAAACCGAACATTGGGATGGGGTTCGGAACTATCAGGCCCGTAATATGATGCGAGACGACATGCGCCCCGGCGACAAAATTTTTTTCTATCATTCGAACTGCAAAGAACCCGGTATTGTGGGCATCGCCAAAGTGGTAAAAGCCGGATACCCTGACTTTACAGCGTTCGATTCACAACAAAAGTATTTCGACCCCAAAAGCGACCCCAACAATCCCCGCTGGTACATGGTAGATGTTCAATTTGTACGCAAACTGAAACGTACCATTACACTTACCGAGCTTAAACAAGCGAATACTCTGGCAGATATGGCTTTGGTTCGCAAAGGAAATCGCTTATCCATTATGCCCGTCACCCAGGAACAATGGTCTATGATATTGACCATGGAATAAACCTTGTTCTTTGTTACACTTTAAGATGAAGTGATGTGGCGGGGAGGCATGTTCTGTGAGTCGTTGGTGTACAAAAAAACTCAGGCGTTGTGCAAACCCATGGTTAAGCCTTAAAGCAACCAACTGACTAGCCGTGAGCATGAGCATCGATATCGACGACACCATCGATAACCTCGAACAGCGCGAGACGCTTTTCCAAGTACTGGCCGAAAGCGCCAATATTGCAATATTTCTGTATCGCAATGAAAAACTCCTGTACGCCAATCCGGCATTAGAAAAATTCACCGGTTACAGCATCGATGAGCTAAAACACAAAAGTGGGCTGGACCTAATGCACCCGGACATCAAGGACTTGATCGCGGACCGTATCCGACGCCGGTTTGCAGGTGAAGAGGTACCCAATAATTACGAAATACAGTTTTTCACCAAATCCGGGGAAATCCGTTGGGCCGATCTTTCTGCCACCCTGGTACACATTGACGGAAAACCTGCGGGTATGGTCACTTGCGTAGATATTACCCAACGCAAACTGGCGGAACAGAAAATTCAAAAATCCGAGCAGGAAATGCGCCATATCCTGGAAAACATGCAGGACACCTATTACCGCACCGATCTCAAAGGGACCATTTGCAAAGTGTCTCCATCCATATCCCAATTGCTGGGTTATAAAATTAAGGATGTGGTGGGCCGAAAAATCAGCGACTTTGATATGGACTGTAGCAACCAAGGTTGTCTGGTTGATTTGCTTAAAAACAACAATGGCACTATCCGGAACTACGAATCGGCTTTACGACACCGAGATGGCAGCGAAGTTTGGGTTTCCAGTAATATGCAATTCTATTACGACGAAAACGGTACCCTCCAGGGAATTGAAGGAACCGCACGAGACGTGACTCAGGTTAAACAGGCCCATGAAGAAGTTCGACGCCACCGCGACAGCCTGGAGGAAAAAGTCACCGAACGCACCCGCGATTTACAAGCTGCAATCCGGGAACTGGAGACCTTCAGTTACTCAGTATCCCATGACTTACGTGCCCCCTTACGCAGCATCGACGGCTTCAGCCAAATGTTGCTGGCCGATTACGCGGACCAAAAAGACGAGCAATTTTCCTACTATCTACAACGGATGCGACTCGGTGCTCAGCGTATGGGGGCCCTTATCGATGATCTACTACAGCTATCCCGCGTTACCAGCAGCGAACTGGAAAAAACCCAAGTAGACTTAAGCCACATCGCTGAAGAAGTATTGGCGTTGCTGATGGAACAACAACCGCATCGACACGTGGATATCCATATTGAAAAAGACTTATGTGTCAACGGTGATGAAATTCTATTACGCCTGGTGATACAGAACTTAATTGGCAATGCCTGGAAATACAGTCAACTCAATCCCGACCTCACTCGCATTGAATTTACGCGGGAACAAACCGATAAAGGCAAAGCCTTTTGTATTCGCGACAACGGTGTGGGTTTTGATATGCAATACGCCGAAAAAATATTCACCCCTTTTCACCGTCTCCACAGCACCGACAAATATGAAGGCAGCGGCATTGGCCTGGCGACCGTTCAACGCATTGTGCAAAGGCATAATGGTGAGGTTTGGGCAGAAGGCACCCCCGGGGAGGGGGCGCGGTTTTGGTTTGTGTTGGATTAGGTTATATCACCGCTAGAATCGAACCAGTGGCAACGCATCGCCCATACTAGATGTATTCATAAGTTTGAATTGGCCGTTACCGGTCTGACCTCTATTACTAGCCCCCCAACATTTTACAGCCCCTGTATCGAACTGAGCACAAGTGTGAGTACGATCGCTGGTTTCCACTGAGATGACATTCCCCAAGCCAACCCCCAAGTCCACCGGCGGCACGCTGACCGGCGCCGTGGACGCCATACCATGACCCAATGCAAAGTCAGAACCACCCCCCCAACAAAGCAACTCATTCCCTGCAGCCACTTGAACCACCGCACAGGTATGCATAGTACTGGCAGACACATCGAGTACAGTGAAGGGCTCGGCGCGTAACACAACCTCAGGCAAAGCCGCCATTAACCCACCAGCACCTCCATCACCTCTATTTGTCGTGTCTGCATATCCCAATTGACGGCTGGAATTGTAACCCCAACATTTCAGCCCTCCTGTATTGAGGATAGCGCATGTATGCCCGTGACCAGCGGATACTTTTACGGCAGGGGCACCCAAACTAATTGCCGACATACTTGCCATTAAGTTGCTTCCACCCAAACCATCGCCGTAGGAAATCGTAGAATTCTGTCCCAATTGTCCATAGAAATTATTTCCCCAGCATTTCACACTACCATCGCTCAAAATCGCACAGGCATGATCGAACCCCAAAGCAATCGAGGAAGCAGGCATGCCCAAGTTCACATTCACAGCCACTACGGTATCGGTCACATCAGCAGCTATATCGTTACCCAATCCTTTTCGCCAACTCCCCCAGCACCTGACGACACTACCAGGCGCCAATATAGCGCAACTAAATGAATCTCCCGTTTCAATCTGCAGCACGGACTCACCGCCAAAATCCAGAGCAGGGAGATTCACTCCCATTTGCGCAGGACTGGTTCCGTAATCGTTTAACGTTCCACGGATTCCCAGATAACCATTAGCATTGTCACCCCAACACTTGGCAGTATTATCTGTCAATAACACGCAGTGATGAGCCCCATATGAGGAGATCTTAGCAACGGAAGCCACCCCTAATTCAATAGGATTCAATGCCTCTATTTCTCCTGGCTCATCTCCGGGTAAAATACCATCTGCACGCCCCAAGGCGCCCGAACTGTTGCTCCCCCAACACTTGACTGTAGTGTCATCCAGCAGAGCACAAGTCGCATCGTCACTGACAGCTAGATCTGTTGCTGTTCTCCCAACGCCTAAATCGATGACTTCACCCGCAGGTACAGAAGCGATACTTACCCCTGGCAAACCCAGAGCACCAGCACCCCAACACTTAACACTCCCATTGGTCAAAATTGCACATGCGTGTGCATTGCCCATCCTCACCAACTGGGGAAATAACTGTGCTGCCCCCCCATTGAAATCTATCGGTAATAGGCCGGCCATGTCACCGGTCGCGCTCCCAATGTGTCCGACTCCATTACCCTGACCAAGAACATCTTGTACCCCCCAACACTTCGCACTTTGAGTAAACCCGTCGCTTAGCACAGCACAACTGGCAAATCCACCCGTCGTCACTTGCACCGGTTCAACTCCTGTACCGAGGAAAACCGGCAGCAGGCCTATCCCCATTTGGCCCGGAAGAACCCCTCTATCTACAGTATCATCTTGCCCCAATTGACCGCGAAAATTTAACCCCCAACACTTGAGCGAGTTAGAGTCGGTATTGACATCGTACAAAATGGCGCAGGTATGACTTCCGCCCGCTGCGATGGCAATAGCAGGCAACCCTCCTAAATCAACAAAACCAAGATTGTCCCCCATATCACCAACATTTCTTCCTTTAGCCGTATCAGAGATTTCCAAGCCAAGCTTGCCGGAGCCATTACTACCCCAACACTTAACATCGCCACCGTTCAGAATTGCACACGTATGAGAGGTACCGGCAGTCACTGCCGTAACGGTCCTACCGACACCCAGCTGAATGGCTTCCAGATTGTCTCCCATTTCACCGGGATCATCACCACGATACACCGTATCTTCCTGTCCTAATTGACCACTGGAATTCAGACCCCAACACTTCACAAGATTGTTATCCATCAAGGCACAAGTATGGTGATCGCCTGCCTGCACATCCATGGCTGTTCTACCAGTACCCAGATCTACCGTTGTTACGCCCGCCCCATTTCTCCAGGCTCATCGCCACGTCGCTCAACTTCACCTGATCCCGTAGCCCCATATCGGTTTGTACCCCAACATTTAATTTGACCCAAACTTGTTAAGGCACACATGTGCTCTCGCCCGGAGGCCAGTTTCGTAATGAAACTTCCATTTAAATCAACAACGGGTAGATTGTCCCCCATTTCATTGTTGCCAAATCCCACATTGGCTATGTAGTTTACGCCTTGCCCCAAATTCCCATTTGCGTTGTCACCCCAGCATTTAACTTGACCGTTCGATAAGCCGCACGTACTCCTTGAGCCTAGACTGACGGACTGGATCGGTTGCAGCAATTCAATACTATAAGGTACGCCCCCGATTTGCTCGCCATTTATTGTAATTGTCACACTATCCAAACCAGAAAGGCCGGCCACATATTCTCCGGTGTAGGTGCCGTTCCCATTGTCAGCAAAACTAAACCCGGCATTGTTTGCACCCGATACTGCTCCCACCACATTCAAACCAGTGGTCGGCAATGGACTACCGGCTGCGTTAGCTGCTTGAACGGTTAAAGACACAACGTTACCCGCTACAAAGATATTGGGTACGCCGAACGACGCACTGGACTGAGAGGCAACCACTGCCGTGTAATCGGTACAATTCACCCCAGGATCTTGGACTATTGGATCAGTCGTTATGTTAGGCGCAGCTATTAATACCTGTAATTCAGAGCAATCCATTAAGGTGTTGCCTACCAAGCTAATAGCAACGGTTGCAGTCAAACTGGCCAGGTCAGCCACACCGGTTAATTGTTGGCTGTTATTTCCATCAAGATATAATGTTTGCAAACTCAAAAAACCAAACGGATTGCCTAACGCACTGACATCAGCGATCCGGTTAGCGGACAAATCCAGACTCCGCAATTGACTCATAGCCACGAGGGGTGACACATCGACGATTTGGTTGGAACTCAACCACAAGTTGTATACATTGAACATAAACGCCAAACCATTAACCCCCGTGATATCAGCAATGCCGTTCGCTGATAAGCCAAGAGACCGTAAATTTGATAAATTCCGAATAGGTGTAACATCTGTTACTGCGTTCCCATCAAGTATCAATTGCCCAAGGTTTGCCATATATTCCAGCCCGTCCAAGATAACAATTTCAGAACCTTGAATGGAATTAGAACAATCTAGATTGGTTACGTCTGAACCCAACAACCAGGCAGGATTAGCCAAACGTTCGGCATTGATGCAAGCTAATAAGTTAGCATCAGGGACCGGAAGCTCATCCAATGCTTCAGTGCACCCCTGCGCCGGTGTTACAGGATCGAAACCGTAGCGTGTATTCAAAACATTCCAATCTGCGCAGGAAATATTAGGGTTATTGAACAATTGCAAACTCCTCAGATAAGGGTAGTTTGTCAATGCAGTAATAAAGGCACTGTCTGGAGCAGTGATATTGTTACTGGATAAACTCAAATAGCGTAATTGTGTCAGACCCGCCAATGGCGACGCATCTTGCACGTTGTTGCCATGAAGATTCAAGTCCACCAACGCAGTCATTGCGGACAAACGACTCACATCTTGCAAACCATTACCCTGTAAATCCAAATACCAGAGCTGCGGTAATGCCGGTAGCGTATCTATTGAAGCAACATTGACTACCTGATACAAAGACAAACTTCTTAGATTGCCAAAACCGGAAACCGGCGCCAGATTGGCGATATTGGTACCGGAAAGATCTAAATAATACAGAGCCGGTAAACCCGATAAATTTGTCACATCAGCTACTGAGGTGCTTCCAATCGACAATTGCAACAAATGCTGTTTTCCGGCTAATGGTGATACATCGGAAATCGACGTATTCCAAAACGAAGCGTACTGCAACCTATGCGCACCGCTCAACCAATCCGCACTGTCAATGCCACTACCCGCGCCATAAACTTCCCGTAGTCTGCCTACATTCATACTCCCCAAGGCTGCCATATTGGAATTTATAAACGTAAGATTTCCGGCATCAGTACCGGTAAAGTCCAAATACAGCAAATCCTTACCGCTAAGTGCTGAAAGATTGCTTAACCCTGCGTTTCCAGACAGGCTCAACTGAGCTAAATTGGATAAGCTCGCCAACGCACTTATGTCATCAACACACCGTTCCAACTTCAACCAGCTGAGAAGAGTGAGATTGGACAGTGGAGAAATATTGAATACACCTCCATTTGGAGATGACAAATCCAAGGTGTTCAGATTTACCAAACTGCCTAATGGCGTCAGGTCGGTATTCGCCTGAATATTATATAGACGCAGATCCGTTAACCCGGTAAATCCCGTGTTGAAAACGGATATATCGTTGACATTGACATTACCTCCAAGTGCCAAGGAAGTTAATTGCGTCAAATTACCCAACCCGGTAGAACTTAGAGAGGCAGGCAGGCTATTGGAGGACAAATCGAGATGACGCAATGATGACAACACAGACAATCCGGACACGTCCCCAATTTGATTGCTATGCAGATACAGTCGCTGTAAATTAGTTAGTGTGGATAGTCCCACTATATCAGTAAGTTGGTTGCTGCCTAAACGCAGCTCTATCAAACCGGTCAGACTACTCAACCCTACAATACCAGACGGACTGGTTATTCCTGTCCCCGTCGCAGCAGTCAGATCCAGACTCTCTAAAGAAACAAGACCGGACAGGTTGCTTACATCAGTAATACTGTTTGAACTAATATTTAGGTACGTGAGCCCCGGCACAGCCGCAGCTATATCGCCAAGTTCTGTAGTTGTCAATGAAGCACTGGCAACAGACAGGCGACTTAAACTGGCTAAATTTGCCAGTTGCCCATAATCGGAGATATTGATACTGGAAATGTCCAGCTCGACAATTCCGTCCAACAAACCAAAACCCGTAAGGCTCTGGAGTTGAGTAATACCACTAGTTCCGAATAGACTCAATTTAGTTAGTAGCGGCATATTGGCTAATGGAGTGAAATCTCTAACGGTATTTACCCCGCCCAGATTCAATTCTTTTAGACTGGTGAATAACTCAATCCCGACCAGACTATCAACGCCTGCGCCGTAACACGTTAGCTGCTCCACTTGCTCCAAAGTTCGCAAATAGTTTTGACGAATAGTGCCCTCCATGCAGCCGCGTAGGGGGACATCAACAATTGACGCCAAATTCGGTAAGGGGTTTCCGCTTAAAACAAACCGTGGGCCACCGCCGGCTGGGATACCGCCCAGCATCACTTCCACAACATCTTCCCCGGCAAGGGTAGCTGTGTAGGTAGCGGTGTAGGTTCCATCACCCTGGTCCGAAAAAACTAAGGTTCCGGGATTTGCTCCTGACACCACACCTTCCAAAGTTGTTAACCCACCTCTATTAACAAGATTACCGGAATCGTCAACAGCCGTGAATGTCACGGTGATATCTGTCCCCGGTAATACCGGATCAGCCAAGGTAGCCACTGTGGACAGTGCAGGTGAAACCACCACATTTGTACAATCGACACCTGCCTCAAATGTAGTCGGCCGCACAATTCCAGGATTATAGGCTGCGATTAGTGCCTGCAAGTCATCGCAAGGTTGACTCAGGTTACGCGTCAGCCAGATAGCATGTAGTGATGGATCGGTCATTAAGCCAAAACTCATCAACGAAGTCAGTCCTTGCAATCGCCTACCGTTGTTACCAGTCAGGCTAAGCCCCAACAACCCCGACAAGCCCCCTGCTGCACTCACATTCTGGATCGAATTGTTGTCCATCCACAGATAGTCCAGATTGGTCAGCCCTTGAATGGATGACATATCCCGAATCATGTTTCCACCCATATACAACTCGGTAAGACTATTCATGAGAACTGGATTCGTCAGAAAATTTGTATCGCTGACAAAGTTTGCTTCTGCATAGAAATGGGTTAGACCTGAACCTATGGCGCTTAAATCACTAATAAAATTATTCGACAGCGATAGGTTAATTGCAGAGTTCAACCCTGCTAAAGGGGACACATCAGATCCCCCGCCCTGCGCGGTGACCCTAAAGACGTGCCAGTCAACATTCAATAACGTAGAAATTGTCATAGGGGAAACTGCGTCGGCAATTGACCCAATCACATCACCATTGTGGTCATAGTAAAAAATACTGTAACCCGTAGCCGAGTTTTGTGGCGGACTCCAACTTAGCGTCACACTGCCGTCATTAGCAATCGCAGACACATTTTGAGGTACCCCCGGCGCCACTTCCATAGGCATTCCATATACCCAGGTTTCGGTAGTCCCTGCTCCCACGCTCTCAATGATAAAATTGTAATAAATACGATTTCTCAATCCGGTAACAGTGACATCACCTCCAAGAACATTCTGCAAATAGCCGGAATCACTGGGATTTCCTGTGGCAGTCCAACGCAAATTGTAGGTAATTCCATTTTCCACATCCCATCTAACCCTGACCTGAGAATCACCCGGAATCGCGGTGGCATTTACTGCCTCATTATTCACTGGAGCGTGAGGCCGAGCACCAATACTCCTGCTATCGCCAATATAATTAGAATCCAACCACAAGGTTTCCAGTTGCGTGTAGTTAGCTAATGGCACCAAATCCGAAATACGATTGAATCCCGCGTAAAGTCGCAACAAGCCTGGCATATAGGGCAACCCAAGGGGATTGGCCAGAGGTACTAAACTGGAAATATTGTTATTGTACATACCCAACTCAATCATGGAGGACTTATCAGACAGTGAGCTTAAGTCTGTAATAAAGTTATAGTGCAGCCACAAATGAGTGAGATTAGTGTTAGCCGAGCCGCTCAGAGCACTTAACTCAGTTAAGTTATTGCCGCTAAGATTCAGCTCAAATAGATCCAGCGTATTAAGCACACTGACATCATGCAATTGATTGGAACGCAAGTACAACTGCCGCAAGCTGTTTATATTTGCAATCGCGGACAAACTGTTTGCAGCCAATGCTGACACCTTAACAAAGTAGGTCTCACCGTTGTTCAAACCCGTGAACGTTTGCGGTGAGGCTACTGATAATCTCTCAATCGGAACACCAGCCTGATCGTATACTCTAACGTCAGCAATGGATAAGTTACTCCATGCAACGGTAATTTCTCCATCACCAGTCTGTACAGTCAGATTTGTGGGTCCATTGAGCGAAGAAACCGATGGCTTCGCCAGCAATGACGTTGTCGTTTTAGTCGCTCCGTTGTCCGCCGTCAAATAAAACTCATAGGTATTCCCATTCAATAAGTTTGTCGTTGGCACTCCGGAAACCGGGGTATCATTGGAACCTACACTATCATAGCTTCGGTCACTGTCCCTCCAACTTAGTCGATAGGTGGTGCTAGCTTCCTCCGTCCAACTCAAAGTTATCTGGCCATCCCCAGACGTTGCCGAAAAATTTAATGGTAGGCCTGGCATTTTAACTTGGGGTACCGCCTTGACACCGGCACTGCGACCGAGTTGATTAATGTTCAAGTCCAGATAAATCAAGTTAGTAAGATTCTCTAAACCATTAATGTCTGTTATTTGATTGTTGTAAAGGTATAAATGCGTCAACCCAGTGAGACTGTCTAACCCTGAAACTGAAGCTACGCTACCAATATCATTAATCGCCAAATCCAACTCTCTCAAATTTGCCAGATTGCGTAATGGAGACACATCGGGTACAGAGTTACCAGACAGTATCAGTGAGGTCAGATTAAACAATTGCTCCACACCCGAAAGATCTGTGATTGGCGTGATCGGCATGGGTATGGAACGATCACGCGAACAATCCAATGCGGTCACTTGATCTTCAAATTCCCACGGCGGAATGGCCGCAGCTGCTTCACGATCCACACAATTTTGCAATTCAGGATCTGCAAACATTCCAGCCAAGGGCTCTCTCACATTAGTTATAGCGACAGTCATGAGTACAGGAACACTGTCATCAGCACCGTCGTTGGCCGTTATCTCCACCTGATACTGATTGGGAGGCGCGACAGTATCGTGCGGGTTTTCATAATCCGGGGCATTGATAAAGTTAAGCTGACTACCGCTAATTGCAAACAGCGCCTGATCGTCACCCCCGGAAATACGGAAGTTGACAGGATGTTCATCCGCATCCGATGCCGCCAATACAGACGCCAGGATGATATTTTCTGCTCTACTCACAATTGCAGGGCTGGTTACCACCGGTGGTGTGTTTGCCACTACAATATTTCCTGAGTTTTGAGAAGTACCACGCAATATCGTGTCTGCGTCCACAGGAGTAACAATCACACTCAGATTGAAGTCACCGGCTATAACATCATATGAATCTAAAATGGCACCCGGTATAGCCGAACCATCTCTATACCACTGAACTTCAGCCGTCGGTGGTGGAATAACTCCATCTGGGTCAACTATTGAATAGATTACCGTTAAGGTATCACCGACTAAAACCTCAAGCCCACCAGCACTTGCAGCGTTAGGAAGTCCACTTCCCCCAACAATGTTAATTGGCAAATCAAATTCCGGAGCATCATTAACTAATGTCACTGTCACGCTGACAACCGCCGTAGCACAAGCCGCGGGAGTAAAGCTGTCGCAGATTTGGTAGGTAAAGCTGTCCGTGCCATTGAAGTTAGCGTTGGGGGTGTAATCCACGGTACCTGCAGCGGCCGGTGTGGCTACGCCATTGGTTGGTGCTACGGTGATGGAGATCGTGGCCGGATCCAGGTTGCCATCGATGTCACTGTCATTAGCTGCCACATTGATATTAACCGGAGTGTCTTCGGCGGTACCGGCAACATCGGCTACCGCAACGGGTGTGTCGTTGACGCCTGTTACCGTCACGGTGACAACGGCTGTGGCACAAGCTGCGGGAGTAAAGCTGTCGCAGATTTGGTAGGTAAAGCTGTCCGTGCCATTGAAGTTAGCGTTGGGGGTGTAATCCACGGTACCTGCAGCGGCCGGTGTGGCTACGCCATTGGTTGGTGCTACGGTGA
>JAOUJW010000048.1 GCA_029882975.1 Gammaproteobacteria bacterium | reverse complement strand
ACAAGCCCCCGCTAGAGGGTTTGCGGTTGATAGTTAGCTTGGTGTTTTAAAACACCAAAGCAAATCTGAACGAGCTTACGCATGGCGGCACACAAAGCAGACATTTTGGTTTTTCCCTGCTTTAGCAGTCGCGTGTATTGGGCTCTTATGTCCGGGTTGTGCTGGGTTGCCACCACAGCAGCCATGTAGAGTTTGGACCGAATCAGCGAACTGCCTCGTTTCGATAAGTGGGGTCTACCGCGAACGCTGCTCCCGGATTCGTAATGTACCGGATTTAGCCCCACATAGGCCGAACATTGCGTGGCAGCTTTAAAATCTCGGCTCCTTATCATGGCAATCATGTATTGAGAGTGGGCCAAGAATAGTGCCGTATACTAATCATACAATTTGCCCCCTAAAAAATTCTCCGTAGCTCCCAACTTTTTGCTATTTATGAAAGTTTGCCGTTAAGGGTACGTATTGATACCGCAATGGCAAGGTTCTTGAATATTTATAATACTTGAACAAAAGTACCCGGATCATTTATGAGTTCTATCTTGTACGTTCTGAAAGTCGCAGGTAAATATCTTCCCTTGATTCCCCTGTATTTCTTTCTGGTGATGTTTTGTATTGCCTTGGGATTCGACATTAATTTTTTTACTGAATCGGCATACAACCAAAAAAGGCTGATCCAATTAAGCACTTTGGCATTATTAGTGCTGACATTGCTTATCAACCGCAAATTACTTGTGGATTTATACACTGCCTGGACTAATTTGCCATCCATAGTGAGGTGGGTACTTTTAATTGTTGCATTTTTAGGTGCGCTTTCCAGCTACCAAGCGCCTTTGCCAAAACACGCCTTCCAGGAATGGAGCTTATTTGGTTTACTATTTATTTTTACGCTGAATATTAGCAATTGTCTATCTACGTTGTTTGTGCAAAAAGTCGTATTGGCAACATTGGCCATTGGTATTTCACTCTACCACTGGCGATTTATGGCCAGTGCCTATATACCGAGTTTGGATTTAACCGGGTGGTTAAAAGGCTATGAATTGTTTGTTGGCTTTGTCCAGCCTCGATTCTTGAATCAAATTCAAACCTGGATATTACCATTAATGCCTGCGCTACTCATTGTCTTTGGTGGTGTTTCTCGGCGTTACCATTGGGTTCTGTGGCTCCCGGGTATACTTGGCTGGACGTTGTTATACGCTTCGGGCGGGCGGGCCACATTGATTGCGATGATCTTCGCCGCCATTGTAGTACCTGTGTTGTTTGCCCGACGTTCTATGGCATGGTTGAAAGTGCATATATTTTTCGCAATAGTCGGTCTTGCACTTTATTTATTGTTGTTTCACGGGATTCCTCATTTGATTTCCGTGGAGATGAATTTACCCAAAATCACCGATCGTTTAGCACAAGCAGGCCTAGCGGGACGGGGGAGTCTTTGGAGTCTGGCGTGGGAATTGGCGTGGGCGAATCCACTGCTAGGGCTGGGGCCGCAACAATATGCAAACTATAGTAATTATGCCAGTGCTGCTCATCCCCATTCGGCATATTTACAGTGGATGAGTGAAAGGGGGTTGATTTCTTTTGCTTTGATTTTTTGGTTGTTAGTCTATGGATTCATCAAGTGGGTAAAATTTTGCCGGTACACTTTAAATAGTGCAGATGGCGAACAGTCCATATTATTAATAAGCTTAACAGCTTCCTTGGTTGCAGGTGCAACCCATGCGTTAGTCAGCGGAGTTATCGTCATGCCATTTAGCCAGATGGTGATGTGTATAGTTGTGGGGTGGGCGCTGGCTGTTTATTTCGATGCGAATACATCCGCTCGCATTTGCTCAGCGGCAATAACCAGGAAACCACTAAGCTTATGGATTGTGGGAGTGGTATTCCTGGGCACTATTCTTTACTCAAGCTATCCTGCCATTACTCAAACAGATCAAATAACGGAAATCTATTTAGAGAAAAATCCCCACGTCACAGTCCTTAAGCCTAGATATTGGATTCAGGGATATATTGGTTGGCAAGAAGCACAATAATGGCGATTGGTCTGGTAATTTTGGAATAATCAACATCGCTCATTTGTTTTCTGTGTATGCATTAGATTCCGGTGATCAGAATATGGACAGTAATTCGTTATCCCAAAACCTGTACGCAGATATACGTGAAGACATTAGTGGAACAGCGGACACAGTAGGCTTGATATTTAATAGGGAGGTCCAGCAGGACCGTCCGCTATATCTTTATGTGTCAGGAACCAATTTTCTAATAAGTGTTTGGAAAGCATTATTGGAGATTCCGCCGGGATCGGTTACAAGCTACACACAGGTGGCAAATAGAGTGGTGGTTATCATCGGGGTGAAACAAGAATGCATGCAATACACGCCTGGGAGTCAGCATGGCATGGATAGAAATTGGCGTGGTAGTGGTGTTTTGACCTTCGTTTAAAATCGACTAGGGAAAGTCTTTTAAACAACAACGACCGGAAGGATTTTTGGTTTCGCAGGAGCAGTTTCGTTCCTTTGTTTGTTTGATGACGAATTGTTTTAGTAGCGGATTATTTTTAATATCGCTCAGGGTAATACCAAAGCAATAACATATTTTCTTATCGTTCCCCGTTTGTTTCTGGCCGATGGGGTGCCGTAGTTCCGCTACGGTGATTACCTTGTCGTCTTCGCCAAAGTACACCACATCACAATCCGGGCTGTCACAAAAATAGTATTGTTGTACTTTCAATAATCGATACCACGCCGATTTTAAATGATGAAGCATGGTTTGTCGGTCAACCGGAGCATATTTCTTATTGTTTACAGGACAGCGGTGTTTTTTAGAGTGCCTGGGAGTGGGGTCTATATTGCAGCAGTTGGACATGGATTTAGTTCCGCTGTGCTTTTATATCACATTGGTATACCGCGTCGGTGCTTGTCGCGGATAGGTTTTGGCTGCTTTTTGTAAATGGTTCAGGTTTGGAGATGCCGAACCCTTGCGCAAAATCAATTCCAATACTGCGTAGTTTGTTCAGAGTATCTACATTTTCAACATGTTCGGCAACCGTTCTTAACCCCATTACTTTTCCAATGCGATTAATGGCTTCAACCATTGCGCAATCGATCTCATTCGTGGCTATGTCTTTGACGAATGCGCCGTCTATCTTCAATATATCAACCGGCAGGTTTTTTAAGTAGCCAAATGAGCTCAGGCCGCTGCCAAAATCATCCAATGCAAAATGAAATCCCAGATCTACCATTTTCGACATAAAATCTCTGGAGCGTATGATGTTGGCAATTGCCGCGGTCTCGGTAATTTCAAAACATACTAGGTTTGGTGTTATGTGATATTTATCCGCTTGTTCGACGATATAGTCAAACAGGCCGGCGTCTCCCAGCGATTGTCCTGACAGGTTGATTGAGCACAGCCCCAGATTGCTAAATTCATCACGCTCATTGTTGGACAGCATAGCGAAGGTCTTTTCAATGACCCGGTAATCTATGTCCAGTACAAGATTATAGCGTTCCGCTGCGGGGATGAATGTTTTGGGAGAAATGATTTCCCCAAACTCACCCGTAAGCCTGGTCAGTACTTCAAAATAGCTTTTTCCATCATCTGCGCCTGATAGCGGAAGGATTTCTTGAATATATAGACAAAAACTGTCGTTTTGTAGCCCGCGCCTAATCTCGCGGACCCAGCGCATTTCACCGCTATGCTGTGAGTACTCAATATCTTCTACTTTATGTACGTGGACTGTGTTACGACCTTGTCCTTTGGCAATATAGCAAGCGGAATCTGCGGCGGTGAGTACTTTTGAGACACCGCCACTTTCACTGGTAATGGGGACCACACCAATACTGGCGCCAATTTCAAATGTTTGATCATCCCATATGAAAACAAATTCTTTAACCACTTTCCGAATTTTTTCAGCGATGTTCTCCGCTACCTCGATTGGGCAACTTTGCAATAGTACTGCAAATTCGTCGCCCCCCAATCTGGCTGCCGTGTCTATGCTGCGTATTATGGATTGTATATGTGAGGACACCTGTTTTAGGAGCTCATCACCCGCTATGTGCCCACATGTATCATTGACTACCTTAAATCTATCAAGATCAATGTAACACAGTGCGTGTTTGGCGTTTTCCAGCTCTGCCGTTTGGATCATGGCTTGTAAACGCGTTTCAAGTTCACGACGGTTTACCAGGCCGGTTAACTCGTCATGACTGGCTTGATAGGATATTTCGCTTATTAGGCGTCTTAACTCGCTAACGTCACTAAAGACAACTACGCTGCCAACAATACGTTTGTCACGATCGAATATGGGGGACATAGTGCTGGCTATAGGGAACTCCTTCCCATCTTTTCGAATAAGCACCATCTTGTCTGTAGAAGGCATTCTCAACCCTTGGATCAAACAATAATCCAGTTGATCCAGTATGGGTTCCCTGGTTGCCTCATCAATTGCGCGAAAAATGGATTTCAAAGGCAACGCTTTCGCGCTTGAGTTGCTCCACCCGGTCAGTGTTTCCGCTACCGGGTTTATGTAGTCCACATTACCGTCCGCGCCCGTGGTAATAACGCCATCCCCAATCGAGTCTACCGTCACTTGGGCTCGTTCTTTTTCTCTAAATAGCTCAGCCTCCATACGGATACGTTCCAATTCCGGACCGGAACGTGCGGCGAATATTTTCATTATCGGGATAATGTGATCTTCCTGCTGCATTGGGCCGTCGTGCATAACCACCAAAACTCCAACGGTTTCACCTGAAGAGTTGTTTAGCGGTAAACCCCAGCAGCTCTCCACGCGCATCATTCTTTGCATGTCCGCGCTTGGAAGAAGTTTCGTTACAGAGTGACAGCAATAGCAGATCTTGTCTCTGCAAGCGTCACCGGTAGCACCTTCTACTGAATAGCTAAAGTTATCAATCAGCTTGGTACCACGCCATACAGCAATCGTTTTAATCACAGAGCCCTTGTTTTGCAGTTCCGCCACAAAGGCGTATCGTACGCCAATGGCATTCGCCATGTGTTCAACAACCGACTTAAAAAAGTTCTTACCTATTTCCGCGCCGGTGCCTTCAATGATGCATTTTATCGATTCAACTATCTGTTCTCTTTCTTTTGCCTCAGCTTGCAGTATGTTGGAAACGGTACGAAGTTCGTTTAGTTGTAGCAGGCGATGGATAGTAAGTGCGAGGGGATTGGCAATTAGTGTTCCTAATTCAATTTCCCTTTCGCCATATAGTTGTGATTTATTACTTCCCACAATTAAGACGCCAATTGTAGTACCGTAAGCCGCTAGGCGGACCAGCATAAAATCGTCGATTACAGGAATGGGATGCGGCAGAACGATCTGTTTTGAGTCCGATAAGCTACTAGTTAGAAAGATGTCTTTACTGTACCAAAAGCGATCGAGAACGGTGTTTTCTCCTGCCAAGCTCTCAACATCGTGCCAGCCATGGTGATCCAGTACCCGCGTGGCTGGGTAAGCGGCTTCAGATGGTAGGGCAAAGGCACAATAGTCAAAATCAAACAAGGCTTCCAGGTGCTTCACCAGGCCGCTGAATAGCTCTTCCACCTCGGATGGGTGATTTATAAACAGTAGAATGGGTAGGACAGTTGCGCTGTGGGAAATAACACTGTGATTTTCGTGTTCAAGCAAAGCCTCAGATGGGACGTTTTCCGGCTTTGGCACACCTTTTCGAGGCATAATTCACACTGTTACAAATATTTAACAATGTTATGACTATCGGAAAGTTGAGTGAAACCTTTAGGTATTTCAGTACACAGAAAAATCGAAAGGCTACCCTCGTTTTCGTAAGAAGTTAACCAAAAGGGCAGTTTCAGTGTGATTGTATGAGGCGCTCTTATCTAAGCAATTGGTTTTTCTAGGTATTATATATGGCGATACTCGGAATGTATCCACACTCCTCGGAACACAATTGGGTACGATGACTCCGACTTCAAATGGCTAAGGGACGTTACCCCTAATAAAGTCGGGTTACTAAACCCACACGTTTACCGGTATGGGCAGGCTGATCCGACAGCCACCTGGGATTAAGAGCGATCACGAGATTTGATCAACCGCGTAGAAGCCTACATGATGATTTTCATGTCTCGGGTTTAATGGAATCCTTGTGATTGCCCTGATCAGGAGTGGACATGATGGGTAAAGAAAAGTAATAAAGAATTTAAAAAGAAAACGACTTTGAGCCCCTATAAAAAGGCGGCTTTTGTATGTCTTTCCGTGAGACAAAACCACAAGCCAAAACGATGCTTCAATAAATAGACAAACCCCGCAACGGTTAAGTGTCTCCAAGCGCATTAGCATAATTGATTTGCTATCTCAGAGGAAAGAGCGGAAACTGTGATGAGTATGAATTTACGCACGCTATTCAGTATTACATGACGGTCATCGAAAACACCTCACGGGTTTCGTTGGCGAACAGTGGTGTGTTCAGCCTTTTTAAATGCATGAGCGTTATTTGCAACAATAACACTGACAGCACCGGCATTCCTGGCGCGGTTCAGGGTACCAGGTGATGAAACTAAGCTTTCCCAATCCAAGCCGCAGCTTCGATGCTAACAAGAATCGTGTACTCTTTTGGGGGTATGATAGCGCCATCGAAGTCTCCTTTTTTGTGGAAGCCGATGCTCTTAATCTCACCGATCCACATGCAAATTGCTCGGAAGCGGATTTTCTGCAGGCGTTTGATGCCTTACGAAAGCGGATCTATGAGGTTGCAAACAAAGTCTATATGCGCGGCGGCAAAGGCACCTATTCGTATGTCCTGGGGGCTAAGGATTTTGATGGTTAATTCTTGAGTTGGCTGTAAATAGCACAGTAACAATCCGATTCTCCTGCTCAGTGGAAAACAGAAACTAGAACGAACACTAAGGAGACAGATATGACCGATCAAGAGAAAGCATTGATGGCGCAGTATGACATTACCTGTGAGACAACCAGCACCGCAATTATGGTGTGAGTCCGACAAGTCGATTTGCCCAAACACCATGCTTGGTTAACGGGACTTGGTTATCGGTAGAGGTTCAACCCTGTTTATTGTGCTCCGACCTCTGTTTCTGTAAACTTTTTCTCAAACCGATTCGTGGCCACAATATGATGAACCTCCCTGTGTTGCGTACTTTGCTATTGTTATCGATTCTGTTTGCCAGCTATGCAAGCGAGGCTTCGCAGGACTACACCGTCCTACGTATAAATACCGTTACACAAGATCTGCAACTATTTTGGCACGATGACAAGGGGATTCCCTTTCAGCGCTTTGATCGCTTGGCCTCTTGGTTGCAAAAAAAAGGAAAAAAGCTTGTCTTTGCCATGAACGCAGGAATGTACCACGCGGATTTATCACCGGTGGGCCTGCTGGTGCAAAACGGTGTGCAGATTAAGTCCCTTAATCTTACCGGGGGCAAGGGTAACTTTTTTCTAAAACCCAATGGGGTTTTCGTGGTGTCACAAACAGGTCCAAAAGTAGTGGATGCCACAGAGTACGGCAAACACTCAAAAGGCGTTATCTGGGCGACTCAATCAGGCCCACTGTTGTTAAAGAACGGTGCTGTGCACCCAAAACTCAACCCCATGTCTACTTCGCGCTTAATTCGCAACGGTGTCGGGGTGTCAGGCCGGGAAGCCATTTTCGTCATCAGTGAAAAACCCGTCTCTTTCTATGAATTCGCGCTCTATTTTCGAGACGTGTTGAAATGCGAGAACGCACTTTACCTGGATGGCGTTATCTCCGGCATTTACTCGGATGAAACAGGCAGAAATGACAAACGGGCCAGTTACGGCCCCATTGTCGGTGTTACACGGTAGATGCCAAGGGCGGACCTGCTTGCGCCAGGCGGGTGATGGCTTGTCAGGTGTAGCTGCGGCCCCGAACTCTCGGGGCCGTTTGGGACACTAAGGCATATAAAAGGATGCTCTAACATCCAAGTAGCTTTTCAGCGTGCCATAGTCGAACCAATTGGAGAATGTCGTCAGGATCGCTGCGCCGGAGCCGTTAACAACGAGTTGGTAGTCTTCTCTGCCAAAATAGTCCTGGACACTGACTGCGGTACTCCAGGTTTGTGCTGCAAAATCGTAGATTCGCTCATAAGCATGAACTGCGCCGGCATTGGTCGAATAATGTGCGCGAAACAACCCGGTCCCGAAAGCAGATGGCGTTAGTGAATAGATGTCATCTGTAGTGGTCGGCATTTCCTCTATTGGTCCCATGCTCACCGTAGCGCTGTGATAGACCGCAAGATTGTCTGACTCTATGATATTCACCGTGTCATCAATGCGTTTTTTCCAGTACACCACCGAATTACCGGCCGGATCCGCTCGGACCGAACCCCAATCCATAGCAAAGTTGGAGGTATCCACTGCAATTTCACTATTCCAGGTGGTCCCGGCAGCACTGTATTTTCTGAGTTTCAACTCATAATCACCCGCCGGCTTGTGGGCCCACAGTACGAAAATATCTCCATTGGCATTGGCTGACATATCATAAAGATAGTTGCCGGCATCCAGCATTGGGTCGTCGATGTTGATGGGCATCGTCGTCTCCCAACCGCCGGAGTCGGTATAACGGCGTACGAAAATCTTATTTGTGCTGGAAGTGGATGCCGGTTTCTCGTCCCAAGCAACAATGATTCGATCACTGCTGTCCAATGCGGTAAAGGGTCGGCCCACGTACGGGTTGGAAGAACTGTTGATGGGGTTTACCGTCGCCCAGGTGTCGCTTAGTCTATTGTAAGTGCGAGAGTAGTAATTGCCATCGTCGCCATGCCAGATTGCTACGGCGTTACCTGAAGAATCCAGCTGAACAACAGGTTCCCCCGGATACTGTCCGCTTTCGGTGCTGCTCAATGGTACGGCGCTGCCCCATACGCCGCCCTGATAGTGCTTCACATAGATATCATGGCGCCAGGTTAAATTGTCCGGATCCAAATACGTGCGTTCGCTCCAAATGACAGCAGCCTCGCCGTTATCCGATAAGCTGGAACCGGAGTCGAACCCGTCGGTGATACTGATTGTGGTTGCAGTACTCCAGTCAGTTGCAGGATCGTATGTTACAGCATACACGGTTGAATATGTGGTGGTCCCGTGGCTCCAGCTTATCAAAGCCTTACGGTTGCTGTTTAAATGGGTTTTTTTATCGTAGTAAGCTTCAAAGGCACCTAATAGTCTCGAGGACGGTACTTCTTTGACATTCCAACCGGATGCCAAATCGGGAACAGCGCTGACGGTTGATGACCAGGCGCTGCTGCCATTGCCATTCGTGGACAAAATTCTATAGTAATAAGTGACACCATTGCTTAAACCGGTAAAGGTGTACGAAGTGGAATTGGTAGCCAGGGTCCCTTTGTTAACGGTAAAAGCCGCGTCCTCTGCATAATCCACTTCATAACCGGTCGCGCCGCTGACGGCCGTCCAGGAAACACCAATCTGTTTATTGCCCGGTGTGACGAGGAAGTCCGTGACCGGCCCCGGAGGTGCTCCCTGTGGTGTGGCTTGGTCTGAAATAGAGTCAGAGCTTTCACTGCTGGAATCGGTCGCCGTAACCATTACCGTGTGGAGCTGCCCATTCACTAAACCAGAGATCGTGACCGGAGAAGTAGCACTTGTTAACAAACGGATATAACTGGTTTTGGAAACAAATCCAGCATCATTAACATAGATGTTATATGAGGTGGCTCCTGCTACGGTAGCCCAGCTGACGTCGATCTGGGCGTCGCCTGCGGTTGCTGTTACACCCGTGGGTGCTGCCAGATTACTGGGGTTGGGATCAACAATGTCTCCGGGAGCGCCCCCACCGCCGCCTCCGCCACAAGCACTTAACCATAGAAAAAAATAAAAAATAGGCAATCGAGATATGCTGGACATACGAAACTCCGGTTTGGCCGTACCCAAAAGTGGTTTTAGCTCTTTAGTTCATTGAGTAATCGTCTTGTTTGAAATATAGTTTACAATTCAACTGTGACTTGCGTCACAGTTGGGGCTATGTCGCCCCCTATGGAATCAAAAAAAGTGGTTTTACTGAAGATAAATAAGCGGTTGCAAAAAATATCAACCCAAACACATTTGGTAATTCGTAATCCAGTGTCGATGTTCGAAAAATACTGATTGCTGATATTATTAGCCAATGGACGATCTTACCCGGCTAAGCCGATTTTTAAGTTATATTTTGCGCCACAAGCCTGAGGCTGTCGGACTCACCATGGGTAAAAACGGTTGGGTGGATGTTGCAGAGCTTATTGAAAAAGCGCAAAAACACGGAAAACCCTTAAGTCCGGATATTCTTACAACCATAGTTCAACAAGATGAAAAACAACGCTATTCCTTTAATTCGGATTTAACACAAATTCGGGCAAACCAAGGGCATTCCGTACCGATTGATCTGGGACTCCATCCGATCAAGCCGCCGCAATTTCTGTATCACGGCACTGCTGTTCATCATCTAGAGTCAATCAGCCGGCAAGGACTGCAAAAACAAAAACGGCATCACGTTCACTTATCCGAAGACCGGAAAACAGCCAAAAGTGTCGGCTCCCGCTACGGCAAACCGGTAATCTTAACCATCTCAGCCGGAGAAATGTTTAAACAAGGCTGTTTGTTTTATATGTCGGAAAACCGTGTTTGGTTAACGGACCAGGTGTTACCGCACTATATTTCTTTTCCAGAAAACTAATGGCGGGTTTCCATCGCGGTTGGATCACTTTAAATCCAATTTTTGCATCACCGGCGGGGCAGGAAGGATACGGATCTGCAGGCCGTCTTTTGACAATCCACGCTAACATCTTCATTTCGTTCGTTTAATTAAAAACCTATCTGCACTGAGTGGGCTGGCCGTCGTGTATCCCACATAACAGACCCAGCCTCCCCCGCTGCCTTAACAGGGTTTGTGGCCGTTCTACTGTCTGATCTCCTTCCTGGGCTAACGCCATTTCAGACCCAATCACTGCTTTTTGAAACATGCTTCATGCATTGAAGCATCCGAATCGATATCAATACCATCCATGCAGGTTGAACTAAATGAGAATAGAAATCATCACCACACCAAATGATGAATTAAAAGAGACTGGATTTGGAGCACTGAGTGCTTGCCATAGTGTCTTGGAATCCATTAACAAACTCGGCTATGACGTAAAATTGAGCGTGTGTAGATGCTTGCAAGATCTGGAGCTGATTGTGAGCAGGAAACCGGACCTTGTCATCCTCGCCGTGAAGTACATTTCTATTAACAATGGATGTGACATCTGGTTGTCAGAATACTTCGCCGAACATGGAGTCAATTATTCCGGCTCGACAAGAGAAGTGCTGAAGTTTGATTCTGACAAGGTTCTTGCAAAAACACATTTACGAAAAAAAGGTTTGAAAACCGCGAACTATTTTACCGCCATCCCGGGTCAGTATAGATGCGAATCTGACTTGCCAGTAGCATTCCCATTATTTCTTAAGCCATTGGATGCGGCCAATAGTAATGGAATAGATGACTTATCGTTAGTCACAAATTTTGCAGAATTCGAAAGTAAAACCCTGTCTCTCTATACTGAATTTGATCTGCCTGTGTTAGCTGAAGAATATCTTTGTGGTCGGGAATTCTCGGTTGCTATCATTAAAACAGAAGACAGTAAACTCATCGTCTCTGCTGTTGAAATCGTCCCACCCCAATCAACAAAGGGTTTGCGGGTTCTGGGAGAAAAGACCAAAAAGGAAAACTCAGAAGAGATCAAAAAAATTGGAGATCAAAAAGTTCTAAGTGAAGTAACAAAACTGGCGATGGATGCCTTTGCAATGCTGGGAATATGGGATTATGGACGAATTGATATTAAAACAAACAAACGTGGCCAATGCCATTTCATGGAGGCCAATTTAGTGCCCGGTATGAAGTTTGGTGCCAGCTATTTCCCCAGGGCCTGTGAGATAGCGAATGAACTAAGCTATGATGCGGTAATACAGCTGATTGTAGAGAAAGGAATTAGCAGAGCGCCACATGCCGAACCACTGAGTATGCCGCTGATCACTTCCTACGGTACTGGCGAAAAGCGCCTTGCAGCTTCGTAAAGAAAGCAATAAATAGGGTTGAAAGTTTGTTATGCTTATTATTGTTTATCAGATTACGGTCGCATTAAAGGATTGACCGCTACATGTCCTCCTATGAGCTTTTAGTCGAAGTAACACGAAATGGAACGGTGGAAAGCGTACATTTTGGTGCAGCCGTCGTGTGTGATTTCAAGGGCAAGGTTGTGGAAAGCTGGGGCGATATCAGAAAGCTGGTATTCCCCCGTTCTGCGCTGAAGCCGATGCTGGCAATCCATCTGGTTGAGAGTGGCGCCAGCGACCGATATGCCTTAAGCGATGCTGAATTATCGCTGGCTTGTTCGTCTCATCAGGGAGAGAAAATGCATCAAGATCTGGTGGCGTCCTGGTTAACGCGACTGGGGTTATCGGAGGAGCATTTAGCCTGCGGCGCAGTATTGCCGGAACATACTGACAGTGCCCACCAGATATTGGCTGCCGGACAACAGGGCTGTCGAATTCACCACAATTGCTCGGGCAAGCACAGCGGATTTTTGACCACGGCATTACATCTGGGCTTGCCATTGGATGGCTACCACCTGCTTGAACATCCATTACAGCAATTATCGCTGGATATACTTTCCGACCTGGCTAACATTGACATCAAACAATATCCTATGGGAGTTGACGGTTGTGGATTACCAGCACCCACGATGCCTTTGCTACAACTTGGGCATGCTACCGCCCGATTCGCCAAGCCTATCGATTTGTCGGATGCTCGCTCACAGGCTATCTACCGTATTCACCAAGCCATTACCAATGAGCCGCTCTACGTTGCCGGGAGCGGAACGGTAGTTACGGAGTTGAATGAGGTAACCAAAGGTGCCGTGCTGGCGAAAACCGGTGCCGAAGGGATCGTCACGGCGGCTTTACCTGAACAAGGTCTGGGGATTGCAGTGAAAATTGCCGATGGCAGTGCCCGAGCACGTTCAGTTGCCTTGTTGGCGATCCTGGACGATCTGGGCGTGCTATCCGTGGACGTAAAACATAAACTTCAGGCTCAAATCTCTCCGGAGATAGTAAACTCAAGAGGTCATGTTGTCGGAGAAATACGTCCGGCCACCACCAATATCCAGTGCTCGGTCATTCGGTGTTAGTTTAAAAAAGAAAAAAAGCGGGTCAGAAAGCAATGCTTTCTAGTCTTCAAGTCGGCTTATATTAGAAATTATTGCTCTCTGGTACGGGCTTCCCGGGCTTTCAATCACGTGTGTCTGCGCTCCCTGAAGGGGAGCTGTAACATAGCCGGTGGCTTCAGCCACCGGAATGGATGAAAAAAGGAATCAGCCCTGAACGACTGCATGGATGCAGGTAGACCACGTCGGGAATTGGTGGTCGCCCGCCATAGCTGCCCCCAGGTTTTTAGCGCTAGTCCTCTCTAAATGGGGTGGTTTATTCGAATTCGCTCAAGCGCAATATTTGGTGGCACTGAAAATGCATTTTGTTTACCAACCTTGCGGAGGGAGTTATGGACAAATTTTTTAACTATCTCAAAAAATACTTATTGACTATAGAATCAATAAATAAGAGCGCGTTGGAAAATTGCTCTTCTGTAGATGAGCTGTTGGCTGTGGCGTCAACTGAGCTTGAGAGCAAAGATCTAAACATCTTCCAAAACAAAATTGCGGACTACATGCATAGCGGTAAAGCAGTGGGTAGTACAGATTTATCCTAATTCGCCTCAAAAACTCAAATATATCCCTTCCGATAACAGTCGCTATTTAAGCCTCCGCTGCAGCTAGCTGTTTTGGCTTATGCTTTTGTCTTGCCTTATGCTTTTGTCTTGCCTTTACAGGGGCTTTCTTTGTATAAAAATAAGACACCAGATCTTGGTGGAATGATTCAAGTTCTTGATTGCTAAGGAGAGAAGCCGCAACATCTATTAAATCATTAGAGGTTTTGCATTTGCTTAGTGACCTGGCGTTAATCTCATCAAATTGTAATAGTCTATCTTTAACGAAATCAAATTCCCTACTCATGGTCTATCTCCCGTTATTACCGTAAATGATCAAATGCTTGGCTTAGTTCAAGAGCCAAAGCTTCGTCAGCATAAAAGTATCGCCCATCATTTTCTTTATCGCCCGTTATTTCCACATCATTCCCTAGTCGGTTCAGGCCGCAGTGGTTTTGGAAAAAGTGCAGTAGTTTGTCGCCTCCGGTGGGGGCCGCATGGAGTCCAATGACTCCGGAATGCTTCCTGCAAAAACTCCTGGAAATAGCGATATCAACGCAAAGCCTGCCTAGTTTAGGGATTTCATCGAGATCTACAAATTGTTTGCTATAGGCATCTGGAGCGGTTGCAAAATACCAAATGTAACAGCTCCTACTTTCTTTATTGTAGAGTGTTTCCATGTTCTCCGCCACGTACACCAAGGCCATAGGTATATTGGTATAATTATTCTTTACACATATAGAATAACATTCTGGTTCCTGGCCCAGCAGTTCTCCGAGCTTTCTTTGGCCGGTATTAAAAAAAACCCAGTTCCAACCATTGTCAATGCGCTTACCGTCTGTATCTATGTGTGGTAGCTGTACATTTTTGTGCCATTCTTCCAATACGGCAGAATTTGCGGGCTCCACATAGACTTCGACAGTTTGATTTGAATATTTGCATGGTGCGTTTGTTACAAACTCCACTCCTGAAGTAACCCTGCGTGGCATAAATCCCTCGTGTTTTGTTATAAATATTTTACAGTTGAAACGGAATTCAAAATCCAACCCGGGTGGATTGGTGAAAATACATACAAAAGTCAGTGGCTATTATTAGGCGCAACACAAATTCATTGTATAACAATTTGGCTGACGATAAATATACAAACCTGAATGATGTACGATTGAGTGATGTTGAGTATTTATCAACTTGTTATTTTAACTACCAATTGAGTTTTTAATACTTACGCTCTTTATTGTCAACAACTCCGTCACAACCATCGTTCTGGACTAGCTATACATTATACATAAGCTCCGTCGCGCCTGACTTCAAGTATAGGCCACGTTGCGCAAATTTTGAGCGGATGTGTAATGTTATGTGTTGTAGTTTACTATTGGGTAGACTTAGTATTTGACGAAAATATGCAGCTTCAGTAGAGGTGTTAGACATGGCCGAAAATATCGGTGAGGAAAAGTTTGCAATTACACTTCAAGAGTTGGAAAAGACCGGTATCACTGAAGAGGAGCGCATCCAAGTTACCGCGGTTTTACAGGATATATTGAATGCCGTGTATACGGCGAGCGGTGACGCTCGCTCCATTGTTACAGAACAGAAAAAACGAGCCAAAGACAGTGTCAATAAACTTAGCTGTAAAGATGACGAAAAAGAACATCTGTTGCATACAATTTATGCTTGGTTGGATGAATATAGCGCCACAGAAGACATGAGCGAGTTACACTTAGCTGCAATCACCAAGGGCAGCTATAGAGACTTTCCTGCATTAATCGATAAACTGGGATACGAAAAATACGCCCACGCCATTGCAAAACTGATACTGGAAGGAAAAGTAGAACCCCCCCTGACCATATCCATCCAAGCTCCATGGGGGCAGGGTAAAACCAGCCTCATGAGGATGATTAAAGAGAAATTGGAAAGCGGTCTTAAACAGACAACAACAAAAATGCCAACACAGAAGTCGACATCTGGAATACAAAGTAAGTCAGACAGCCTGATTAATTGGATGAACAAGGAAAAAAACGCAAGCAATACTCAAATGTTATTCGTGGCGCAAGGGACAGTACCATGCATTTGGTTTAACCCGCTCTACTATCAGAATAGTGATCAAATATGGGCCGGTATGGCCCACACCCTATTACAACAACTGGCGGACAAACTGCCCACGACCTTGGAACGAGAGCGGTTCTGGTTTCGCTTAAGAATGTCGCGTTTAAATACAGGAGCCATACGCAGACACATACATAAACTGCTGTTAGAAAGATTCATACCAAAAGGCTTGGTCTGGTTTTTGATTTTAATCATCATGTTCCTCACTTCCTATTTAGAAAACCATGCGGGAGTGTTTTTAAATAAATATCCGATACTCAATTTATTACCTATCGTGGGTGGCTCTATTCACGCATGGTTAGAAAGTAAAAAGGACATAGATCTGGATGACAAGCTAGCGCAATACATATCAGAGCCGGACTACGAAGGAAAGCTAGGACTATTGCACCTAGTGGACCAAGACATCGACAGAGCCCTAAAGCTCATTCTGGACGATAGTAAACTGGTTATTTTCATTGACGACCTGGACCGATGCGAGCCCAACGTGGTAAATACCATCATGCTTGCCATAAATCAGTTCATTAGTGTTCAGAACAGAAATATCATATTCATTCTGGGTATGGACACCCACATGGTGGCAATGGCCATAGAAACAGCGGCCCAAAAACAAGCGGAAACCTACAATAAAGCTCGCCATTCATCAAAACGCTATGGGTGGAGATTCATGGAGAAGTTTGTCCAGCTTCCCTTTTTCATTCCCAGGTTAGATCAAACCAAGGCGAAATTCTATCTAAAGAATTTGCTGGATCAAGAAGCGGAAGAAAAATTTGACGCAAGCGAATTGGAGAAAATCAAGAATGATCTCAGTGCTGCAGGAAGTATTGAACGATTGACGGAGTTGATGAACGCTCTTCCCGAAATGAATATGCAGTCAAAAATCGAACTGGAAAAATTAGCAACCGACAGAATTGTGGATTTCACCACGGAGAAACACAGCGAAACATTACAAAAGCTGGTGGATGCCGCCATTGAAGACCTACATTATAATCCCCGAGATATGAAACGGTTCTTAAACGTAGCCAGACTGCTGTTCTTAAACTTTGAAAATGACCAAAACGCAGGTAGCCACGAATACTTGCTTAAAGTCGTACGGGCAGCGCACTTAATGCTAAATTGGCCCCAGTGTCTGCGTTGGTTACAAGGTAACGCACACACCTATAACTCCAGCGGCGACAAAAAAGACCCGGTTCAAAGCTTATCGGATATCACTATTGCCAATCAGTATCTCACGTTTCAAGAGTGGAAAACCGAAATCGAAAAGGAATGGGGGGCAGAAGTTGCAGAGTTAATCGCATTACCGGATTTCTACGCGTTTCTACGCAAAATTGAATTAACGACCCCAGGTTTACCTCAAATCTTTGACGCCCGGTTGTTTTAACCTCAATCACCGCAAAATGATAGCTGGCCCAAGCAAGGTGTTAATATTCACGTTCGCGTGTAAATACAATAGTGATAGACTTGTGAGTTACGGAGTAGTGTCTTCAAACTTTTCTTCTGTCAGGAGTCCGATATGAAACAGTGCGGTGAAAATTTCCAAGTAGATTTGGTGCCGCTAGCCTTTGATTTAACTTCGCAGGCCGGGAGTACGGCATTAAATAATCTTAAAAATATTGATTTTCATATCAATTCAGTCTTGGAAAGCAATACCTTTCAAGAAAGTTTAAAAAAAGCGGTTCGAGATTATCAATCAAAAGCATTTTTTGGTTCGTTAAAAGGAAAGAGCTTGTCTCCGCAAGAGCAGGAAGAAGCAATGCTGGAGGCCCTGTTAAAGGCAGCTAAGAAGACCGGGGGTGCTGAACTTAAAAATTCCATAATGCAGTCGCCGGATGCGCAAAGACTCAAAACAGATTTACAGGAATTTAAAAGTGCTTTCGAATGTAGCCCAACAGGCGTCTGGGTTGATAAAAACAAAGGTCTTTTAATAGTCGTGGGCGTATTGGGTGCCATTGGTGGCAGTTACTATATGTACAAAAATCGCACAGGAGATACCATTGCGGATTTATCCAAAAGCCTATTGAAAAAAACCTGGGTGGTTGGATCTATCAATCTTGATACTAAAGTCACCAAACTGGTTCCTTCCAAACGTGAAATCGGAGTTGAACTGGCTGCGAGCTACAAATGGGAACAGATCACCACCAAAGTGAGTATCAATATGCTTGCCCATGAAAAGCTTGCAGATATTTCCACCATGGGTACTATCACAATTCCGTTAAAAAACCGCATGGTCGCGGGAATTGGAATAGGTTCTTCAAATACGAATCTACCTTTAGGGGCAGGTTCCACAGGGGTACAGGACAGTAGTTTGAACGCATTTGTAAATCTCCAGTACAATAGAGATAATCTATCAATTCAGTTAAATGCCTCTACAGACGATAAAGGGACCCGTGCAATCGGTGCAATTCTGCATCTGGAATTTTAATCTGTAGATACTTGAGTCAAAGGGGATAATTTGGATCGCCGCTACATAAAATCAGCAATCTGGGTTGGGATTCTTCTTCATGCTCATGTTACGCAAGCGGGTACAACGGCATCTGTTGATACCTGCGAGACCTTTTTAAAATCCAATCAATTAGCTCAGGTCCTTCAAGAATGCACCACCTTGGCGGAGAAGAAGAATTCTCACGCACAATACATTCTCGCTCAAGCCTACGAGTTAAATGGCACGACAACCGACCTAAAGCAAGCAATCCATTGGTATTTGCAAGCGGCGCAAGCCGGCCACAGCCAGGCACAAAACAAATTGTCAGAAAACTATCTAAATGGAAACGGCGTTAACAAAGACGTAAAAACGGCATTTTACTGGCGTAAAAAATCAGCGGAGCAGGGCAACGCAAACGCGCAATTTGCACTGGGACTCATGTATGAGAATGGAGAAGGAGTTGCAAAGGATGATGTGCAGGCGTTTGAATGGGTGTACAAATCCGCCAAACAAAACTACGATTTAGCGCAGCACTATATCGGGCATTTGTATTTGGAAGGCATAGGCGTAGAGAAGAATCTCACCAAAGGCGCCGATTGGCTGCAAAAAGCCGCAGAGAAAAATGTCCTCCAGGCGCAACTTAGTTTGGCCGCCCTATACAAGCTGGGGCGGGGTGTGCCCAAAGACCCATCGGAATCCATTAAGTGGTTTACCAAAGCCGCATTGCAAGGATCTCCAATAGCTTACAATTTCGTCAAAAAGGAGGCGATGGGCGGCAGTTTGTTAGCGCAGAGTAATTTGGGGATAATCCATATCAACGGCGCCGGTATCCTAAAAGACTATCAAGAAGCACATCTGTGGTTAGAAAAAGCGGCCAATTCCGGCTATGCCGAAGCACAATATAACTTAGGCGTTCTCTACAAAAACGGGCTTGGGGTGACCGTAGATATAGCCAAAGCCAGTCTATGGTTCAAAAAAGCGCAAGACCAAGGATTTATTCCCGCAAAATCTACAACTACAGCCAAATAGGACTATCCCTTGTTTATCACAAGAAACAACCGTTGTCTTGCAAGCCTGGTTCTTATATCCGTTATCATGGCTACCGCTTGCACGCAAAAACAAGTTCGTCACAGCAACTTGCAAGTGACGGACATGGTGACAGATGGAACCCCTGTCCAAAAAGATCAACCCATGCTGGTGGGTGCGGTAAAAATTTCAAATCAAAATCTGCATATTGACGAAGCAACGCACTACATGAACGTTATTCAAGCCACGCTACGCCAACACGGCTTAATTGCAGACATAGACACACGCTCACCCGGTGAAGCCGGAGTCACACTTACGGCTAATTTAGAGGACAGCATCCAGAACGACGGCTTACTATCAGACCTATTACGCAAAGATTTCAATGAACGCAATCCGGCCAGTCGCGGGTTATTGGTCGTTGTAGTCGAAGGCGTCAGCGACCAAACGGCAAAAGACAGTGATAACTATCAACGGTTACAAAGTGTCCGGGTGGTTTATAGACTGTGGTCTTTAACCAGCGGAAAAATGACCCACAAGCTCGCCGTGGAAGGATATTTTCTCAGCAAAAACGAGCGTTTCGTTGCAGACCAGGGCAGTACGGTGTCAAAAGAAAGCGCCAATGCTCTGTACCGCTTGCTACACGAAAGCACACCCGAACAGGTCCCCATGGTAAAAATCTTGATGCAAGCTACACGGACTTTTTTAGAAAAGCTTGCCGTTCCGAAAAGCCCTGAAAGGGCGAAATGATACAGCCGGCGGTTTCAACCGCCGGCCCCGGAAACAAAGAATCTAAGTCCTGAAAGGACGACATAAAAGAAGCTAATAATGCAAACTCACAACACGCCAAAGTAGGGTGGATTAGGAACGCTTTTTGTTTCGTAATCCACCAGCGATTTCCAGATAGACACACTAAACCAAAAAACAGAAAAGGAATACGTTGTCGGCGATAAAAATCATTTTAAGGCTTTTCCTATGACCCGTTCTATAGGGTGTGATTTGGGTGGAGAGGCTTATATACGGAATACTGGGAAAGCTTTCGCTGTAAATGGTTAAGGTATAACATAGAAAAATGAAAAATAAACGGGTTACGTGGTTAGGGCTATTGATATTAGCCTGGTTTCTGATATGGATCCTTTTCGGAGCTCTGCTCCCCCAAAATGTACATTTTCCATATTCAGGCGTTATATCTCCATTACTAGCTCCAGTAATTTTCATTGGAGGAATTTTTGGAGCAGGTGGTTTAACGTATACTTCCCTAATTGAACTCTTTATCCCAGCCCTGGTGTTTTGGTCGGTGACGATTTTTATTTTTAACTCAAAACGATTTGAATAATGTTCATGCATGGCTATAACGAAACCGAGAGGTCCTATCCAACAAATGCTAATTTAGCAGAACATCTGGTACTCGCTATTGCAAAATCTGCAATCGAATTACAGAGTTGCCAGGTCTGTGAAAACCCACATGTGCTCTTGAGAGCGGCAGGTAGACTCACCGGAAACATCAAAATTACCACCGGGGCTAGCACTTTATAAAGGCAGAGAAAAAAAAGACGAAGCTACACATTACGATATACCCTACAATAGAGATGCCGCTCGATAATTTCAAACTACTATTACGATCGATATCGGGTTTAGAGTATGTAGGGCGAGGAGAAGAAGTAATATCATGACATCACGATATATAGTTAGTGAGGGAGAGTACTATCTTTTATTGGAGCAAGATCAAATTAGTCGCGAGATCGCCAATTTAGAATGGTGCGTTAAAAAAGCCAATGAGCGTATTTCAGAACTTGAAAAACAGATGGAATCGCTCGACGAAGATTCAAACGAGTATGATGCGCTTGAAGAAGAAGCTAATGATATGCGTATGTTGGTCCGTGATTTCACGGAACGGTTCGAAGATATAATCAATCTCCCCAAGAGTCACGTTCCACGCGATCCTCGATTGTCAGGCGACTAGATTAGGACCGTAGGGTGGAATAGCAGCCTTATCGCGTATTCCACCGAGCAGTGTCAATTTTAACCCCAAAAATAGAGGAAACGCCTTTACCTTTATAACACTATTCATTTCCGCACGTCGGGTTACGCTGCGCTAACCCAACCTACACAGATTGTTAACATGTAGTATTAGTCTTGTAGGGTGGGCACGCTTTTTGTGCCCACGCGGGCAAAGCCACGGACAAGGGCTGGTCAATGTGTTATACGAATTACTATCAGTTTTTTTAGGAAAGGGGGAATTGCCCCGTGTCTATGAAGATTCTCCAAACTTTTCTTTATACAACTGCTCATGCATTTCTTCTACTTTTGGGAGAAGTTCCCGTACATAGACCATTTCGTCTGCGGTTATACCGTATTCATCATCACCATTGTCCATGTCTTCGAGTTTATCCTCCAAGTGAGTTTCATAGTGTTTCAAGGCTTGGATTAAAGTAATGAGTTGATTGATCGTGAATATAGACATGATAGTGTTTGCCGCTACGCGTGTTTTCGAACAGCGTAGTGAGCTACCAGGGTGAATGTGTTCAGACTGAAGCGGTGTGTATGAATAGAATTTTCCATCTATTTACAAGATACTTTCTGATTTGATAGGTCTTTGGAGTGAGCGACTTTGCATGACTTAATTGAATCTGGAAGTTTGTTAGAAACTACGGCTGGGGTGTTACCGTATAGACAAACAAGCCAAATACTTTGGTTTGGAATGTTCGGAAATTTGTAAACTTCTGTTTCCGGGATAGAATTTTTTGACTTAACAACTTCTGATGGTTTCAGAAAACCCCCATCTTCAGGAGGTCCAATGCTGAACGTAGACGAAACAAGGTAATGCTCATGTTTGTTATCCCTATTGTCCCCAAATACATGCCATCCTTTTGGTGGGTCGGTAATCTGCCACGCTACACTGACTTTTTGTGGGCAAGAATATTCAGCATCGGCGATTGAACTGCATGCAACCAGCGTTAGTCCGGAAAAAAGTATTTGCTTTGTTAACAGGTTAGTCATGCATAATTACCGACAAGGCATCTCCATTATTGCTAGGGTCCACATAAGACCCATCGGCGTTCTTGCCTAGGAAAAACATTTTACGTTTCGAAATGGATGGTTTTGTGCTCCATTGATCCATAACCCACACACCTGATCCATCTTGAGAAGTATATAGGACCGTAGGGTGAATTAGGAACGCTTTTTGTTCCGTAATCCACCAGCGATTTCCAGATAGACACACTAAACAAAAAAAACAGAAAAGGAATTCGTTGTCGGCTATAAATATCATTTTAAGACTTTACCTATGATCCGTTCTTTGTGTTGTGATTTTGGGTGGAGAGGCTTATATACGGAATACTGGGAAAAATTTCGCTGTAAATGGTTAAGGTATAACATAGAAAAATGAAAAATAAACGGGTTACGTGGTTAGGGCTATGGATTTTGATCTGGCTGCTAATTTGGATAGCTTTTGGAGTTCTACTTCCTCAAAATGTACATTTTCCATTTTCAGGTGTTATATCTCCATTACTAGCTCCAGTAATTTTCATTGGAGGAATTTTTGGAGCAGGTGGTTTAACGTATACTTCCCTAATTGAACTCTTTATCCCAGCCCTGGTGTTTTGGTCGGTGACAATTTTTATTTTCAAGACCAAACGGCTTAAATCGTAACCAGCAGTTGACTGCACTCAGGCTACGCTTTCACATCGAAATTACGCTAAACTTCTTAAGTAAGAATGCAGGCTCTCAAAATACGAAAAACCAAACCCCGCTATGCCAATCGAAACCTATTTAGATAAATTCAAAAGACTGAATGTAAATACCTCCGGCGGTCATCCCAGCCCCCACAAACCCTGTATGCTGTTGGCTCTATGCGATATGGCGGTTGCAGGCGCATTAAGAGAAAACAAAATTTACTACGAACCTAACTTCCTGGAGCGTTACAAATCGATATTCGAAGTGGTAAAAACCGTTACAGACCATGCAAATCCCTATTTTCCGTTCTTCCACCTCAGAAGTGAAGATTTCTGGCATTTAAAAGCCAGGGAAGGGAAGGAGTCAGTTGTACAGGCACTGCCCACGGCACGGTCACGCAAGCACATTACCGAAAACGTCGACCACGTCTGTCTGGACGAAGAATTGTTCCAACTGCTCCAGGACACAAACAACGCTACAATTTTTAAAGAAACAATAATAAGCCACTGGTTTCCGGAAAAGCGCCAAGCCTTTGAGCGTTTTTATCAATCAGAACTACCGGAAATGAACTATGAAAACAACCTTCGCGGCCTGGTCGAACAAAAGGATGCAAAATTATCCCCAACCGACTACGACAAAATCCTGAGAGACCGCGCCTTTCGCAAAGTCATCATAGAAGCCTACGACTACCGCTGCGCCGCCTCCGGCTGGCGTATCATCACCCCGGACGACAAAGTTCTGGTTGAAGCCGCACATATCGTCCCATTCTCTAAAACTCACGACGACGACCCCCGCAACGGCATCGCCCTGACACCCACATACCACTGGGCATTCGACAACCGCCTCATAGCCCCAGGTACGGATCTGAAGTGGCACGTTACCAAAGATCTGGACCCACGCATCCGCGATTATGAAGGGCTGATCGGGCTGGAAGGAAAAGAAATCTTACTTCCTAAGAATAAAAAATACTGGCCCAAGAAAGAATCTCTGGAATGGGCGATAGCTAATCTGAACAAATTAATCAATCCAAAACTCATTATTTAGTTATTCTCAACACCCATTTCCTTATATTCCCCGAAAAAATCGTAAAAATTCAATCCATTACACAAAACCAAACACCATGGTTTTGCTGAATCTGGAATTATGTGAATAATCACGTATTGCTGTGTTGTGAGCTGAGTATAATGGTTAGATATTGTAATAAGAACAAAGAAAATGCTCGGGGGCAAAGATGAAGTGCGACGGACATTCGAAAATAACTGATGAAGCAATTAAACAATTGGTCTCAATGTGTAAATTAGATCAATCTATTCAATCAGATATGTGTAAACTGCCGGACTTCCAGCCGAGTAAGAACGGCGTGGGGTACAGCAACCAAGTCGACTCAGTAACGAGTGATAACATTGAATTGGGAGCAAAAATGCTTCTGCTCAATTTGCCCCTTGCTGGTAAATTTACAGAATTGAATTCTATTTTGAACAATTTTGAAGGTCACTTGACAAATCGTGTTGTCGCCATGGATGTAGATTTTTGGTATCTAAAGAATCACAGGGCGGATTCTGGTCAACGCGCGCATTTTATGAGAGCGGCAAATGGTGAGACAGTGGCTACTGCATATTATAACGGGGTAGAGTTTATTCATATTCATGCGGCCAAGTGGGTCGACATAACTTTAAGGATCAAACAGAATCCACGATCAGTAATTAATAATTCATTGCGTGCAAAAGCTTTGGAGCATTTGGCGCAGGCTTTGCATTGTTTGCAGGATACATTTTCGCCTTACCACGTGAGTAGAACACCAAGTTCAGATCCCGATAAGCCAGGTGTTATAAAGGATATCGGTATCTATAAAGAGCAAGACCATAGCGAACACTCTCGCGCAGATTATAGAACTGGATCTTTGAGCTCTAAAGAAGGACAATCGGCAGTAAATGCATCAGCTGAACTTATGTTGATGTGTATCAGGGCTGTAGCACGGCAGACATATATGCTACCAGGTCTGAAACAATTCAAAGAAAAATGGCTTGCGTTCAATCCAAACTAACTGATGAAAAATTTATTCAAATATACCTGGGTGCGTTTAGTAAGCTGGGTTCTCGTGTGGTGCTTGATTTGGGTAATATTTTGGCCTGTATTGCCAACAGATGCACATGCTCCACTGTACGGATTATTTACCCCAATACTTGTTCCAATGATGATGTTTACGCCTAACTCCATGAGTTTTACAGGAGACTATTTACCGGCAATAGTTTTTTGGGGGATGTTTTTCGGGATCATTGTAATTAAGAAGTACAGAAGCAGGGATAGCTAGGTGGGGCAAAGAGACCTTCTCCGTATCGCCTTTCCCTGCAGAACTTAAGTCTCCTCTATGCTGGCTCGATCAAATCGTTGGAGACTAATTGGCTTGGTTAAATAGCAATCAATCTTAACCCAAAAGTTTCGCATATCTCAATGCGCATTTCCTAATATACACCCAAAAACACGAGCGAAATCAGCCAAATTCGCCAAACTAAGTTCCAAACCGAAAAATGTATCAGCTTCGTTACGAAAACCTTGCCTTCCCCGTAAAACTCAACCAAAATCAAAAAGCGCGATAAAACTCGCGCTGCTTAGAACAATAACAAAAAATCCTCGGATAAAGCGTTTGCTGTGGCAGCTTAGCAATACCCGAAATACTATGAGAAGTGGCAGTTTCGGCCCTTCTGCGTTGTATGGTTTTGGCTTTACACACAGGATCAGCGTGACACCGAAATACACCAAATTAGAAGCTGCGACTCGCATTGAGATCGACCAAAAACTGGAACAAGCCGGGTGGGTTGTTCAGGATAAAGGTCGGTTAAACCTGTTTGCAGCGCTGGGCGTGGCGGTGCGGGAGATGGACACCGATACCGGACCTGCCGACTACATGCTGTTTCTGGAAGGCAAAGCCTGTGGCATTATCGAAGCCAAGCGCGAAGGGGCCAATCTTGGCGAGGTATTCAGCCAAAGTCGGCGCTATGCCACATCCAATAGCAAACACATAGAGCGGTGGATGGAACGCCTGCCATTTACCTATGAAGCCACCAATCATGAAATTCGTTTTTGTGATTGGCGCGATCCCTACACTCGCTCCCGCAATATTTACTTTTTTCACCGCCCGGAAACCCTGCTCACATGGGTGCAACAAGAAAACACCCTGCGTACCCGCCTGCAACGGCTTCCTGAACTGAACAAAACAGGCCTACGCGATTGCCAAATTGAGGCCATAGAGGGTATAGAAACCAGTCTCAAACAAGGCAAACCCCGCTCCTTACTGCAAATGGCGACCGGCTCCGGTAAAACCTATGCTGCTGTTACCGAGATCTATCGCCTGGCGAAATATGCCAAGGTTCAGCGAGTCTTATTTTTAGTGGATCGAGGCAACTTGGGTCGACAGGCACTAAAGGAGTTCCAGCAATACACAGTCCCGGATGACCAGCGCAAATTCACCGAGCTGTACAATGTGCATATACTGGGCGCAGCCGACATTGGCGATGAAATCAAAGTCACCATATCCACCATACAAAGACTGTATTCCAAGCTCACCAACAAGGAATTGTTAGAAGACGTAGAAGAACACTCCGGCTATGAAGTGGACGGCTATAGCAGCAATGAAAAACCTCGGGAGGTCAGCTACAATCCCGCCATACCCGTAGAGGCCTTTGATCTGATCATTATTGATGAATGCCACCGCTCCATATACAACCTGTGGCGACAAGTGCTGGAGTACTTTGACGCATTCCTCATCGGTTTAACGGCTACACCCACCAAAAAGACCATCGGTTTTTTTAATCAAAACATGGTCAGTGAATACACCCACGAAGACGCTGTCATCGACCAAGTCAATGTGGGTTACGACGTATACAGCATACGCACAAAAAAAACCATGGAAGGCGATGTCATAGAAGCCGGTACCACCGTACAAGTTCGCGACCGACTCACCAAACAGGAACGATACCAGGTACTGGACCAGGAAGAAGAATACAGCGTCCAGCAAATCGACCGCTCCATTATTGCGCCCAATCAAATCCGCACCATCATCCAGACCTTTAAAGAGCGGGTGTTCAAAGACATATTCCCCAATCGATCCGGAGAATGGTTGCCAAAAACGCTTATATTCGCCAAAGACGACGACCACGCCGACCGCATAGTAAAAACCGTATTGGAAGAATTCGGCGAATCCAACGCCTTCTGCAAAAAAGTCACCTATAAAGTCGGTAAAAAAACCGCAGAAGACACCATCGCAGAATTAAGGACCAACCCCCGTCTGCGCATCGGTGTCACCGTGGATATGATCGCCACCGGTACCGATATCAGACCACTGGAAATCGTCATGTTCATGCGCGACGTAAAAAGTCCCGGATACTACGAGCAAATGAAAGGCCGAGGTACCCGAGTTATCGGCGAGGACGAACTGCGTCGAGTCACCCCGGACGCAAAACAAAAAACCCGATTTGTGTTGATAGACTGTGTCGGCGTCACAGAATCAGACAAAACCGAATCCAAATCCTTGGAAAGCAAACCCAGCGTCCCTACAGACAAACTCATGCTGCAAATCGCCAGGGGCGATCGCCACAGCGACAGCCTGCGCACACTGGGCAACCGCCTGCTGAGGCTGGATATGAAGCTCAACCCACAACAGCGCAACCACATCAAGCAGCTCATACTAAAAGTCGCGCCAGCTCAATCGACCGGCGTACTGCCCAAGGAATACCAACCACCCACATCCATACTGGCAGTGGCAGCAAACCTCATCCACGCCACCAAAGACGAAAACCTGGTCAAGCTGGCCCAGGCAGAAACAGGAAAAGACGAGGTCACCGACCAAGACATACAGCACGCCTTCAAATCACAGGCAGATTTGCTCATCCAGGTTTTTCACGACCCGGACCTGCGCGATTTACTGGAAGACTACCGGCGAGACACCGACCAGATATTTGACGACAGCGCCGATGAACTTATACAGGACAAAGTGGGCTTCACCAAAGAGCGAGCGGAAAATCTCATAAAAAACTGGGCCCAATTTATCCAAGACCACAAAGACGAACTCGATGCCATCCAGCTCATCTACCAGCAGCCCTATCAAAAGCGCCACCTGAGTTACGAGCAAATCGAAAAACTGGCAGAAGAAATCCAACAACCACCGTATAACCTCGCACCCATAGAGGTGTGGAAGGCCTACGAGCAGTTGGAAAAGAACAAAGTCAAAGGCGTGCCGCCCAAAGAACTGTTAACCAATATCGTCAGCCTCATCCGATTTTCCACAGGCCTCAGCGACGTACTCGAACCCTTCACCGAACTGGTCAACAACCGCTTTGATAACTGGCTAAAACAACAAAACAAAGCATTCCAGCCAGACCAACTCGCCTGGCTCAACAAAATAAAAGACCAAATCGCCCAGAATGCCGAAATGACAGTAGACGACTTTAACTACATCCCCTTTAACCAGGAAGGTGGTTTGTTAAAGGCGAGGGAGTTGTTTGGAAAAGATTTAGATTATTTAATACAAGAATTAAATGGCTATTTAATAGCGTAAAGGTTTGCAAGTGGCAGAAGCAAAAAAAGTAGAACTAAATAAAGATGAATTACCTGAAGGGTGGGTCGCTTCCACTCTGGGCGATATCGCGTCATACATTCAGCGTGGAAAATCACCTAAATATACTGAGTTCAGTGAACTGCCTGTTGTCAATCAGAAGTGTGTGCGATGGCATGGAATTGATAGAGAGCATCTAAAATATATACATCCCGACCAATTTGAGAAATGGGAAGAGAAGCGTTTTCTACAAAACGGTGATTTGCTTTGGAATAGTACCGGCACCGGAACGATTGGCAGAGCTGCAATTGTTCATCTTAAAGAAGGTGAAAAGCTTGTTGCAGACAGTCATGTGACGATAGTGCGTTCTGGTGAAGGCATGGAACCAAAGTATGTTCACTATTGGGTAATGGGGCCTGCTGTACAAAACAGCATTGAAGCAATGCAATCAGGTTCTACAAATCAAGTGGAATTAAGTAAAGGTGCTGTTGAATCAACGCCAATTCCTGTTGCACCACCCGAACAACAAAAACGTATCGTCGCCAAAATCGAAGAACTCTTCTCCCATATCGACGCCGGCATAGAAGCCCTAAAAAAAGCCAAACAACTCCTCAAACAATACCGCCAATCCGTCCTCAAAGCCGCTGTCACCGGTGAGCTAACTAAAGGATGGCGCGAGGCAAGAATCAAAGATGACGCACAAGGAAGTGCTAATGTCGCGGGAGGCAGGACGCCGGGAGCGACCAAACTCGAACCCGCCTCCCAACTACTCGAACGCATCCTCAAAGAACGCCGCCAAAAATGGGAAGAACAACAGCTCGAACAATTCAAAGCCAAAGGCAAAATGCCTAAGGATGACAAGTGGAAGGAGAAGTATATAGAACCTGTCCTTCCAGAAGATCTTGAACTGCCAAATGAATGGATAACAGCTTCATTAGACCAGTTGACTGAATATATAACATCAGGTTCAAGAGGGTGGGCTAAGTATTACGCAGATTCTGGTGCAACGTTTATACGAGCTCAAAATTTGAAATTTGATGTATTAAATTTAGATAGTATTGCATATGTAAGTTTGCCCGATAAAGCAGAAGGCATGAGAACAAGAGTTAAGTATGGAGATCTTCTGATTACCATCACTGGTGCAAATGTCACAAAGACAGGTTATGTAAATATTGAATTAGATGAAGCCTATGTAAGCCAACATGTTGCGTTATGTAGACCGACGATAACGAAATGCGTGAAATATCTTTATACATATCTACTAAGTAAAGACGGAGCAAGAAAGAAGCTAGAAGAGGCGGCTTATGGTGCTGGGAAACCAGGATTAAATTTAGACAACTTAAAGACTTTACAAATAGCTTTGCCAAGCATTGAGGAACAAGAAGAAATTGTCCGGTTGGTAGAGCAACGATTTGTAGTAATACAACGTTTAGACGATGATCTGGGTGTTCAGCTTAGAAAAGCAGAAAAAAACAAACAATCAGTATTAGCTTCAGCATTTTCAGGGCAATTACATAATTCATGTGAGCAGCCAGTTCAGCAAGGGAGAGATATGATGAGTGCTGAAGCATGAAAAATTCATTATTGCTCTTTTTATCGCAACATCGCGCATTTTGGTGGATGCGTTCGTTTGTGTATAAGGTGTTTTTCTGGATTGGTGCGCAGGTATTTCGACACCAATTCAATGCGAGAGATAAAAAAGATAATCTCGTTAGTTTGCGACATCTATTTCAGATCACACAAGCACAATTAATATTGGCTTTGCTATTTGCCATATTTCTCCAATTAATAGACCCAGTTGTATTTAACTTTTATAAATTTACTTTTTTAAAAATACGAGTTATGATCATTTCTGGTGTATGAGCACCTAGAAAGGGTGGCGTGCCCTTTGTTGTATAATTGTTTTCGCTGAAAAACAAACGACAAAGGAAGCACACCACATGAGCAAAGATAATGTTATT
>JAOUJW010000047.1 GCA_029882975.1 Gammaproteobacteria bacterium | reverse complement strand
CATATCGATTCTTTACGAACCGCCGTAAAAAAGGTCAAAACGAAATTACCGTTTCACATCGATGGTTGGGTAGTCTTACCGGATCACATGCATTGTATTTGGACCCTACCTGAAGGCGACCAGGATTTTGCAAGCCGTTGGCGTTTAATTAAAACTCACTTTGCCAAAACCCTACCCAAAATCGAACGACTCAATACCACAAGGCAAACCCGAGGCGAACGCGGAATATGGCAACGTCGTTATTGGGAACATTTCATCCGCGATGACCAGGATTATGAAAAACACATGGATTATTTGCACTACAACCCGGTTAAGCATGGTTATGTGAGTCGCGTGCGCGATTGGCCTCATTCCAGTTTTCATCGTTGCGTGGCGCAAGGGATTTATCCTGTGGATTGGGGTGGTGATGCGGTAGAGGAAATGAGAGTGGGGGAGTTTGTTGATCCTGTGGTCATTTAAATTGGTTTGGGGTAATCTGATGTACTGCTTGGTGGAATACGCTTAGGGCTATTCCACCCTACGGACTTTATGAATAGTGTTGAAATAAATACGTTGATAGAAACTGGCAGACTAATGAAAAAGCAGTTTGTTTACCATATGTTTAAACCACCCGTGATAAACGGGTGGTGCGATAAAATTATATCGACATTATCCATAAGGTAGCCCGGATGCAGCTTGCGGAATCCGGGGTTGAATACCTCAATGGTACGCCGTATTAGTTGTATTCCATAAATTGGCCGCAACCTAAAACCAACAGCTTCCTTTGCTTTGTTGATGGACCACTGCATTCAACCTGGAATCCGACGATGTAACCCCGGATTCCGCAGGGCTGCATTCGGGTTACCTTGCTTACCGTTTCACGTTGATGGCGGGGCGGTACTACCGGACCTTAAGGCTGCACAGGTTTGTGACGACAATGTGCGGCTGGCATATATTCTGCAATTGGATTGGGTTGAATTAACATGTCAACAAAGCCGTATCCACATTTCGCACCCGTTTTCAATAAGATAATAAGGATTCGCTATGCAAACAAAAGCAAGTGTTTTGGTTGTGGTTGCAATGGTGGCTGTTGTGGTTTCTCAATTCGTTATTGCTGTTCCGTGTTACGAGGATTCGCCGCTGGTGGCCGAGGGTCATGATGTATATACCATACAAGATGTTCCGCCCATGACCTCTGAGGAGTATGACGCTATTAAATCCATTCTGGAACGCTCTACCGGCAATTGGTCCGGCGAAATGAGTGAAGATGAATGTCTGGGATCTAAAAATAATCCAAGGGTCAAGAGTAAACGGTTTTCGGTTTCCGGCGAAAGTCATTTTGATGGGGAAAAATTTGAGCTTAAATTGAATTATGCTTCACAAAACAATTCCGATGTGCGCAAGACCATTACCTTTATACTAAAGCCCGATCAGTTCCAGCGAGGAACCGCAGGGCCAAAGGATCTGGCGCAGGTAATGAGTACATCCAAAAATGCTTTTACATTTTACGCAAGAATAATATATGAAGGCAGAGGAACCATGGTTCGTGAATTTGCCGATGTAGTGCATTTAAAAGGGGATCAGTTGGTGCTGCAGACGCATCTCTATGTGGGAGGGGTTTATTCCACTTTGACGAAAATCGTATTGACCCATTAATCGAGAAGTGTCAGGTATCGTAGACCAGTATCTATCAGGTAAGAGTCAGACGGAATAAATCGCTATTCCGTCTGACCGATTAGATGGGTATACAATTAGCGGATCCATAATGTGAAATAATACCGACTTCCTCACCGCCTTGTGTGAAACGCGTACCAGAAAAACTGAAGTCGAATGTCTACTCTTATCCCCATGCGTTTTGATGTATCTGTTATTGTATTGTTGCTAGTCCCGTTGTTGCTAGTCCCGTTGTTGTCTGCCTGTAGTAGTAAGCTATTCGGTTTATATATACGGTCATGAGGATCTCAGGGATCCATTTTCTGCGGAATTTTATTCCAAAAAGGGAAAAGAAACAAAGGTGGTCGTTTCTCCAGTCTCAAATCGAGACAAAGATGCGTTAGAAAACGTTTCTCTGCAATCACTACATATGGTCGGTAGTGTTATGCAAAGTAATGAGCGGTGGGTTTAAATACGCGCAACGGATGGATTGGTTCATCGCCGTAAGGCCGGCGACTATGTTGGTATGAATAACGGTCGAATAACTAAAGTCAGTGAAGAATCTTTGGAGCTATTGGAGCAGTTTTCGAAAAAAACCGGTTGCGTTCGAAAAACAACCGTATTGTCGATTAATTCCAAATCATAACATACAAAAATAGAATTTCTTTTACACGGCGTTCCACTTCCTTAACACCTTCCTCGTAGATGTTCGCGCGCGTCAATATAGGGCGAATTATTCCCCGTTGTAATTCATTGCACCAAATGGTTGCACCTCAAAGGGGTAGCAATTGTTAGGAATGTATTAAATATTTATTAGTAACAATAAGTTACGAGTTGTTTCTGTTATGGCACGCTTGATGCGAATGTAACTGGAAAGAGTAGCAATGTTTCAAGTGTATCGGAGGGGAGAAATGATTTTTAATGTGCGCGGAAAAAAGCAGTTTCATACGGCACTGTTGAGTAGTTTTTTATTGTTAAGCACGTGGACAAGTATAAGTTGCGCGGAAATTGGGGAGCCTGAAAAAGAGGATTTGAAATTCGGTTTTATTAAACTGACCGACATGGCTCCCTTGGCTATAGCCTACGAAAAAGGCTATTTCGAAGATGAAGGCTTATACGTCACTTTGGAAGCGCAGGCAAACTGGAAAGTACTCCTGGATCGCGTTATTGACGGTGAATTGGACGGGGCTCATATGCTGGCCGGACAACCGTTGGGAGCGACCATCGGCTTCGGTACTCAGGCGCATATCGTTACAGCTTTCAGCATGGATTTAAACGGTAACGGAATCACGGTGTCCAATAAAATCTGGGAGCAGATGAAAAAACATGTGCCTCATGAAAACGGTAAACCAGTGCACCCCATTAAAGCAGATTATTTGAAACCGGTGGTGGATCAATACAAGTCGCAAGGTAAACCGTTTAAGCTGGGTATGGTTTTTCCGGTTTCCACTCATAATTATGAACTGCGCTATTGGTTAGCTGCAGGTGGTATTCACCCGGGTTTTTATGCGCCGCACAAAGGCGATACCAGCGGCCAGATTTCTGCCGATACTCTGCTATCCGTAACACCACCACCGCAAATGCCGGCGACGATGGAGTCTGGAACTATTTATGGCTATTGCGTTGGAGAGCCCTGGAACCAACAAGCGGTGTTTAAGGGCATTGGTGTGCCATTGATTACCGATTATGAAATCTGGAAAGACAATCCGGAGAAAGTGTTTGGCGTCAGCAAAAAATGGTCTGATAAGTACCCCAATACGCATATTCGAGTGGTCAAAGCCATGATACGTGCAGCGCAGTGGTTGGATGCCAATAACAACGCGAACCGTCCGGAAGCGGTAAAAATACTGTCCAAGTCGCAGTATGTGGGTGCCGACTACAAAGTTATCGCCAATTCCATGACCGGAACCTTTGAATATGAAAAAGGCGACAAACGAGATGTGCCGGATTTCAACGTCTTTTACCGTTATTTTGCGACTTATCCCTACTACTCGGATGCTATTTGGTATTTGACTCAGATGCGTCGCTGGGGGCAAATATCAGAATACAAACCCGATAGTTGGTATTTGGATGTGGCCAAGCGTGTTTACCGGCCGGACATTTATGCATTGGCGGCTAAAGCACTCATTGCTGACGGTAAAGTAAAAGCAGCTGATTTTCCTGACTTTAAGACCGAAACGGGAATACGCAAACCTCAAACACATTTCATCGATAATGTGGTCTATGACGGTAATCAGCCCAATGCCTATCTGAAAAAATTCAAAATTGGTTTAAAAGAAAAGCAGAAGATATAAATCGTGAATTTCCTAAATGTAGGTAAATAAGGGATAAGTAATGAGTGCAAGAGCCGAAAGTGTATTCGACAATATAAAGCTCTTTAATCTGATCGGTTCGCGACTGAATAAGATTGAATTCAAGAGCTTGGCCAAAACAACGGCTGTAAACCTGGGTGTACCGGTAATGGCTGTTATGGTGTTCTTAATCTTGTGGTCGGGCGTCGCATCGCAGATACAGACTTCACTGGGGGCACTACCGGGGCCCGGTAAAGTATGGGAACAAACCTTGACGCTGCTGGAAGAGCACAAGGCGGAACGGCTTAAAGAGCAGGCATTTATAGAGCGTCAGGAAAAACGCAATGCGGCAAAACTGGAAAAGAACCCCGATGCAGAAGTAAAAATGCGCCCTTATACGGGAAAGCCTACGTTTTTTGATCAGATCATTACCAGCTTGGTGACCGTAGCGGCCGGTTTTTTATTGGCCTCATTAATTGCCATACCGGTAGGTATTGTGTGTGGATTAAGCGCCACCTTGTATACGGCACTTAATCCCTTGATTCAGGTATTTAAACCCGTATCGCCTTTGGCCTGGCTTCCTATTGTCACCATGGTGGTTAGTGCGGTGTACATCAGCGACGATCCCGTGTTTCAAAAATCTTATCTTAACTCCGCGATAACAGTAACCTTGTGCTGTGTCTGGCCCACCATCATCAATACCACTGTAGGTGTGTCTACCCTGGATCAGGATTTAATAAACGTCAGTCGCGTATTACGTCTTAACTGGTTTACAAAAGTGGTAAAGATTGTGTTACCCGCTTCTGTCCCAATGATGTTTGCAGGCTTAAGGGTATCGCTGGGTATTGGTTGGATGGTGTTGATTGCTGCGGAAATGTTGGCTCAAAATCCTGGCTTAGGTAAGTTTGTCTGGGACGAATTTCAAAACGGCAGCTCCAATTCCCTGGCGCGTATTATGGTGGCAGTACTGGCCATCGGTTTAATTGGCTTTTTGCTTGACCGCTTAATGTTGATGCTGCAAAAAGCGGTGAGTTGGGATAAATCTGCAGTCATACGGTAAGGTTGACCAAGTTTGGTGCCTGGCAATGGTCACGCTATTAGGAGATAAAAATGAGCAAGCCACACTTACACATATCCCATGTTTCCATGGAATTCCCCACTCCCAAAGGGTCGTTTAAAGCTTTGGATGCCGTGGATTTAAAAATTGACAAAGGGGAGTTTGTTTCCTTAATCGGGCATTCGGGTTGCGGAAAGTCCACTGTGCTCAACATCGTCGCGGGTTTATATCAAGCGACTGTGGGTGGCATCATACTCAACGGTAGAGAAGTGGATGAACCCGGACCGGACCGCGCCGTGGTGTTCCAGAACCATTCCTTGTTGCCCTGGCTGAGTGCCTATGAGAATGTAGAATTGGCGGTGAAGCAGGTATTCAAAAATAGGAAAACCAAGGAAGAAATAAAGCAGTGGGTGGAGCACAACCTGGAGCTGGTGCATATGGAACATGCGATGCACAAGCGTCCTTCAGAAATATCCGGTGGTATGAAACAGCGTGTGGGTATCGCCAGGGCTTTGGCTATGGAACCGGAAGTGTTGTTAATGGACGAACCCTTTGGTGCGCTGGATGCGCTAACACGGGCCCACATGCAGGATTCACTCATAGAAATTCAATCCCGTTTGCAGAACACTGTAATTATGATAACTCATGATGTGGATGAAGCGGTATTATTGTCTGATCGTATCGTCATGATGACCAACGGGCCGGCGGCTACGGTCGGTGAAGTATTATCCATCGATCTGCCTAAGCCCAGAGATCGTGTTGGCTTGGCCAACGATGTTCAATACAATACCTACCGGTCAGCGGTGTTGAAGTTCTTATATGAACGGCAACGCAAGCCCGAAGAGGCTGCATGAAGAGAGCGGCCTATGTTGTTTGTGTGATTGGAGTTTCTGCCAACTAATTCTTGATGTCTAAAATGTCTATTCAATCTCAAGCCATAAAAACCACCTGTCCCTATTGTGGGGTAGGTTGTGGTGTTGTCATAACACCAGATGACAATGGCGAATTCCGCGTTAAGGGCGATCCTGCTCACCCGGCCAATCGCGGGTTGCTGTGCTCCAAGGGCAGCGCTTTAGCTGAAACCTTGAGTTTGGACGGAAGGTTGCTGTATCCGCAGATCAAAGGGAATACCGTTGCCTGGGACGACGCCATCGCCGCAGTAGCGTCAGGCCTGAAGCAAACCATAGAAAGCCACGGCCCGGATTCTGTCGCCTTTTATGTTTCCGGGCAATTACTGACAGAAGATTACTACGTTGCCAACAAACTCATGAAAGGGTTCATTGGTAGCGCCAATATCGACACCAACTCACGGCTTTGTATGTCCTCAGCCGTAGCGGGTCACAAACGCGCATTTGGCAGTGATACGGTGCCCGGATGCTATGAAGATTTGGAACTGGCCGATTTATTGGTTCTGGTAGGCTCCAACACCGCATGGTGTCACCCTGTTATCTACCAGCGCATTGTAACAGCGAGAAAGCAGAACCCCAATCAGGTATTGGTGGTGATAGACCCCAGGCGTACAGCAACCAGCCAAAGCTGCGATTTACATTTGGCCTTGCAGTCAGGTACGGATCAGGTCTTGTTTAACGGCTTGTTCAAGTTTCTTTACGATACGGGGATGATGCACCATCAGTTTGTGGAAAACCATACTCAGGGTTTTTCCGAGATTATCAATACCAATCTTCCTGACGTTCCAACCGTGGCGCAGGAGTGCGGTTTATCCGTAACAGAGGTGTTGAAATTTTACAGTCTGTTTGCGCAACACGACTCGACGGTGACCCTATTTTCTCAAGGGATCAATCAATGGTCTTACGGCACTGACCGGGTTAACGCAATTATCAATGTGCACCTGCTTACCGGACGAATGGGTAAGCCGGGATCTGCTCCTTTTTCCATTACCGGACAACCTAATGCTATGGGGGGGAGGGAAGTAGGTGGTTTGGCCAACCAACTGGCGGCGCATATGGACTTCAACACTCCAGAGCATTGGGGCTATATACAAAAGTTTTGGCAGACGGATTCCTTGGCGAAAACAGAGGGGCTAAAAGCGGTTGATATGTTTCGTGAGATCCATTCGGGAAAAATCAAAGCCGTATGGATTATGGCAACCAATCCCGCCGTTTCTTTACCCGATTCAACCGCCGTTCGCCAGGCGTTAAGCCGGTGTGAGTTGGTGATTGTGTCAGACTGCGTGCAAGAAACAGATACCACCCGCTATGCGCATATACTTTTACCGGCGCAAACCTGGGGTGAACGCAATGGTACTGTGACTAATTCCGAACGGTGTATTTCCAGGCAAAGACCGTTCTTGGCAGGTGCCGGAGAGGCCAAGCCGGATTGGTGGATCATTAGTCAGGTGGGGCGGAAAATGGGATTTCCAAACGCATTTAAGTATGAGTCGGCCCATGAAATATTTAATGAACATGCGACTTTGTCAGGGTTACACAACACCGGTTTGGAAGCACATCGCGACTTTGACATTAGTGGTTTAATGGATTTGAGCGTACAACAGTATGATGAATTAGCACCGTTACAATGGCCGGTGAAGCGAGATCTTAACAGTGGTTTGCCGCTAGCTACAAAAAGAATGTTTACGGACGGGCGTTTTTTTACCGCAAATGGCAAAGCCCGCTTTGTGCACGTGGGAGCACACAAGCCGGTAGTGGTCACATCCATTGAATATCCGTATACCTTAAATACGGGACGGATACGGGACCAGTGGCACACGATGACGCGAACTTCGAAGTCACCCAGACTTCTGCTGCATATTAACGAACCGTTTGTGGAAATAAACCCCCATGACGCATCCGACATCGGTGTATTGGACAATCAACTGGTAACACTGCAAAGTGTAAAGGCCTCTATAACGTTACGTGCCCGGCTTGAGGACAATCAGCAGCGTGGAACTGTGTTTATGCCCATTCATTGGAACGACCGGTTCTCTGCTAACGCCGTAGCCTGTCGGCTTATTGAAGCCCATGCTGATCCTGTTTCCGGCCAACCGGAATTTAAATCAACCCCCGTTAAGTTAAAGCCGTTTCAAGCAACATGGTATGGTTTTGTTCTGTCGAAACGTGAACTTGCTATTGAGGAATTTGATTATTGGGCTCAGATCAACTGCTCTGGTGTCATACGGTACGAGCTGGCTGGATTAAACCCGGTCGCTGATTGGAGTCGTGTGGCTCGGAAATTATTGTGTACGGATTCGCATGTGCCCGAGTGGATTGAATACTTTGATTTAGCAAAAATTTGCTATCGTGCCGCGCGCATTGACGTGGGGCGATTGGATAGTTGTTTGTTCGTTACGCCGGAGCACCGATTACCCGATAAAAACTGGTTAATGCAATTATTCGATCATCCGCTGCAAAAAAGCGACAGAAAAAACATCCTGGCGGCAAAATCCTCAAATGCCGTGGATCAAGGACCGGTGATTTGTTCTTGTTTCAATGTGGGGCTTAATCCAATTAATGCCTTGATAGAAAACCAGAATTTACAATGTGTGGAACAAATTGGTGAAGTTTTGAAAGCCGGTACAAATTGTGGGTCATGTAAACCGGAGCTACAAAAACTATTGGCAAAACGTTCGGAAACCCTTACTAAAATATCCTCCTGATTTTTCGCATTTCTAAATCTTTAGACTAAGAAATTCACAAAATTATCAGAGTTCTACGTAGTCCTCAAAACCGTAAATATCAATCAATAACCATAATGTTTAAACCCTTTCCGGACGTTATACACAATGGGTGTTTTGTGCGGCAGGTGGTGTAAATAGCCTTGACAAGCGCGGGGATATGACTCCGTGAAAAACTTGGCAGAAATCCAATTACTTCCTGTTAATCAAATAGATGGCCTATGCAAATGGTGGGATTGCGGTGGTGTTTTAGTTCTCGCCAAATCAACGAGTCCAAGATGTACGTGACCTGAAAATAGTTGTAATTGAGATAACGAACGTAAAGGAATGGTTTTGAAATTGTGTACTTTGGCGAACAGGTCAGGGATACGCTTATGCTCAAAATGGGTAGGGTCGGCTTGTTCTTCAAAAAAATATAGTAAGCCCGGAAATTCACCAACACTAACTGGCATTCGATCGTGCAGGAGCTCTGTGTGATCAGGATGTTATTGTTATTCAAAGGAATTTATTCGTCAGGCTTGCGCCAATTTAAAGCGTTCTTGGTTTTGGCTTTACTGGGCATATCAGGTACTGCCCAGGCGGGTTTGTTTTGTTCCGATTTTCCCCAGGCATCCACCTGGACCGTTGACAAACCGGTTCATCTGGTGGATGGCAGTGATCCCTTATTGGTGGGATTAACTCAGATCACCATCGATACCCATTGTAACTTTCAGAATTTTGTATCGCCCAACGATCTTGACGTTACCATCAATTTCCAAACCAACGATCCGTCGGTTTATCTGATCACGTTTGACAACGTCTCTTTTACCGGAAACATGTCCTGTTCCAATATCCCGCACAAAATCTGGTTTGTTAACGGATCGGACACCGGTTCCAATAAAAGCTGCCAGGATCTTCTGATTCCCGTAGAAACCATCGATAAGCAGAATCCACCGCGGACATCGGTGGGTATTGGTGAACAGTTTACCTATACCCTTACATTGCCTTCTATGCAGGTACCGGCAGGTGATCCCTCACCCAACGAGCTGTTTAATGTGGTTCTAGGTGACGTACTGACTGCTGCTGCGACTGGCGCCGAGTTAACGATGGTGAGTTATTCGGGTACCTATGTATCGGTTAATGTTGCGTCCACGGTCGCGGTAGGCGATCCGGCGCCTTTGGTACCGGCAACCGACCCCCTGGCCACCAATCTGTGTGGCACCCATACCAATAAGAATCTGTGTTTCGATCCCTTCCACATGTTGCCGGGCGAACAAATTCGCTTGGATATTACGGTGGTGGTGGATGATGTTCCCGGTAACACCGACGGTACGGTCTTTGTGAACACGGCCAAGTGGTGGTTTGGCCGTGAAATCGATATTGACGAAGACGGTACCATTACACCGGAGGAGACCTTTACTCCCTTGCCGGGTGAGTCCGGCGTTACTCCGCCCATGACCATCAGTGCGCCCAATCTGATTGTGACCAAGTCCAGTGATACCACGGCCATTAGTTTAGACATAGCGAACTTCACTATTGATGTGCAAAATACGGGAGGGGGCAGCGCCTGGTACGCTGTTATTGAAGATATACTGCCGGATTCCACCACCCCACTGGCCGGCACCTGTCCGGACCCTGGTATTTACGATCTGGTGGCTACTGTATCTGCCGGTATATACGCAGCGGATGGCACTACGGGTGCGCCGGGCTTATTAGCAGCGGGTAGTGATTACGCCATCACATATGACCAAGCGACTTGCCGACTCACCTTTGAAATGCTCACTGCCACTGCGGTCATCGAGCCCACCGAGCGTTTGATTATCCGCTACGCCGTGCAATTGGATGACGGGCCCGCCACGCAGGATGCATTCGATCTGACTAACGTTGCCGGTGCCACCCATTGGGAAAGTGGCGACGGCAGCTTTGCAACCAAAACCTATACCCGGACCCTCACCGACGGCACGCCGGGTGTTTCGGATCATCAGGATGCTTACACGGTAACAACGGCGCTTACCGGTTACTTTTTTCAGAAAACCGTGGTGAACCTGACCAGCGGCGACGGTCCTGGTATCGGGCTCAGTGCCGTACCCGGTGATCAGTTACAGTATCGACTGCGCGTGTTCAATCTCAGTGAAGCGGTCAATGGGGTAACGATTACCGACATCGTAGATCCGGCCTACTTCAACCTGGCGTCATTTAGTATGGTTTCCTACACTACCGGCATTGGCGCCACTTATACCTGGAATGCCTTCACCGGGGAATTGAACATCGTCCCCAGCGGTGCTTCCTTAGATCTGGTACCGCCGACGCAATTGGAAGTGGTTTTCAACATAAATCTACGTTCCGATCTCAGCAACGGTGCGGTGATACCCAATCAAGCCACACTGACCGCTAACGGCGGTGCCTTGGTGGTAACAAGCGATGATCCGTATGATTCACTGGGTAACGGCATTGCCGCCCCCGGCACGCCCGGTGATGTCACCAATGTCACCATCCAAACACCGCTGCCCGCCACCAAGACGGCAAGTGTCACCTCGGCCACTATTGGCGAGCAATACACCTATACCATCAGAATTGATGCACCGGCAGATATGCCCATCTATGATGTGCGCATCATTGATGATCTATCGGCCACTGCAGGAATGAGTTTTGTCAGTGCCAGTGTCGTTTCCGGTGGTGCCTGGACCTTAACCAACACGGGTACCGCTACGTCCGTAGTATTGGAGGACACCGGGGTAGGCATTGATATACCGGGCGGTGGTTGGATTGAAATTCTGCTTACCGTGCAACTGAGTAATACGGTTGTTAACCAGGCGGGTTTGAGCTTTGTCAACAGCCTTTACTACACCTATAACCGTGCCAATGGGGATTTCGCCACCTCAACGGCATTACCGCTTTCAAATTCCGGTGCTATTACCGTATTGGAACCCAATATCAGTACGTTCAGTAAAATTGTGGACAACAGCGCGCCCACCGCCGGGGAAGTGATTCGTTATACCGTGTCACTTACTGCAGAGAATACCGCCACCAGTTCCGATGTGTTTGACGTGACCCTGATTGACACACTGGGGCTGGGTTTGGAGTATGCCGGCAATCCGGTGGTAACCGGGGCCGGCAATACTATTGGCGCGCCGGACATTAATCTGGATGGTGACGGTATTACTATCCCGTATGTGTTGCAGTGGGGCCTGAACGGTAATGAAGTATCCGATATCGATATACCTGCAGGCACCACTATAACCATTTCCTATGATGTGCGTGTGCTGGATTCGGTGTTGGCGGGTGCATCCCTGAGTAACAGTGCAGTCGCACAATGGACCGGTACAGATGGGATCAATGGAGCGGAGCGCAATGGATCCGATGGCGCCGGTGGTGTGCTTAATGATTATGCCACCGCACCGGCAGTGGTGACTGTCACTACGCCCAATCTCAATGCCACCATCACCAAAGTACACAGTACCGATACGTTCGTGGGTACCGATACCGACGTTCGTATCGGTGATTTGGTGGATTACACCCTGACGATCAATATTCCTGAGGGTACTTTGGGCAATGTGCAATTGGTGGATACTTTGCCGCAAGGCTTACAGTTTGACAGCATCGTTAGTATTAATGGCATCACCACAGATCCGTATACACCGGTGGCGCCATTCAGTCATACGAACATAACCGCTGCTGATATTGTAGCAACCGGTGACGCCACCACGGGTGCCACCACCGTGACTTGGACGCTGGGTAATGTGAGCAATACGCCCAATGACAGCATTGCCGATGATTTTATCATTGTCTATCGAGCCCGTGTGCTGAACAATGTGTTCGCCGTCGTCGACTTGACCACATCACTCAATAACCAAGTCAGCCTGAGTTATGATACCGCCGCCGGAACCACCACCGTATCGGATCTGGATACCACCATTACTGCGTTACAGCCTTCACTTGCGGTGACGAAAACGGCGTCTCCAGCCGGTGGAGACACCGTCATTGTGGCCGGTGAAGTGGTAACTTATACGGTGGATATCCTCAACAGTGGCACGGCGCCGGCTTATGATATTGTGTTGCAGGACACCATCCCGGCAGGTTTGCGAACGGCCGGTATTACCCCTGTCACCACCACACTGGGGGGTGTCGGCGTGGCCAATCTAACGCCGGTATATGATCCCGTGAGCGGTTTGGCAACCTGGAATTTCGATACCGGTGTCGCCGACGCCTACACGCTGGCCCCCGGCCAAACCTTAAGCATTCAATATAGCGTTCAAACCGACGCCGCTATTGCTCAGGGTTTGGTGCTGACGAATGCCGCGCAGGTGACCACGTATTACTCCTTTGATGATGACGCCATACCATCAGGCACTGTCGTAGGTTCTCGTCAAATCTATCCTGCAACCAATATCGCCACCAGTACGGTTTACACCGGGTCACTTCCGGTGAAAGCTTTGATGTCAGCGGCACAGGCAACTATTGGTGATGAAGTCCTCTATCAAATAACTGTACCCGGTACCGTAAGCGCCGGTGATCTGCATGATGTTCAAGTGACAGATGTGTTGGACGCCAATCTGGAATTTGTCAGTGCTGTTATCAGTGGCGGCGGTGTGGGGGCGGTGGATACCAGTACAGCCACACAATTGAATATCGCCTTTAGCCAAATACCGGCGGGACAACAGGCAGTGATTCAACTGCGAGCACGAGTGCGTAATGTAGCCACGGCGCAGCAGGGCGTGCTCATTAACAACACGGTATCTTACACCTTTGCGTTCTCACCGGGTGGTACCACTCAAGCGCCGCTGGCCAGTACCGATGTAGTTACGGTCACGGTGACTGAGCCCAATCTGGCCATTACCAAAACCGTTGCTGCAGTAACCCCGGCACCGGTGACCGGTGGCGATATCATGGAATACACCATATCCATGAACAACAGCGGCAGTAGTACTGCTTTCGATGTGACAATAGTAGATACGCTGCCCGCCGGTTTGAGTTTCGATATGACCTTCCTGCCCACGGCCACTATCAGTGGTGTGCCGGTATTTGGTTTTGTGTCCTTACCGCTGGGGACTCCGGCCGGGCCTTTGATTTGGGGACTGGGGCGTGGTGATCCCAGTCTGGACATTCCCGCCGGAAGCACTCTGGTGTTGACATACCGGGTATTAATAGACTCAGCGGCCGAAGCCAATAGTACCTACACCAATAGCGTATTGGTTGATTTTGGTTCGCAGAACGGTGCCAGCCTGAATGAACGAACCGGTGCCGGTTGTCCTGCCGTTACCGCGCCCAATGACTATTGCAGCGGTCCTGCCACGGTTGATGTCACTATTGATGACACCAATAGTCTGGTCAAATCCATTATTGATGACAGCTATGCGCCGGCAGATGCCAATGTACGGGTAGGGGATACGGTTACCTACCGTTTGGCGCTTAATTTCCAGGAAGGTTTTACCGGCAATGTCACCGTTAGCGATGTGTTACCGGCAGGGTTGTCCTTCGACGGTATAGTCAGCATTAACGGTGACAGCACCGCGGATTATACCGCACCCTTGGTGGGAGCGGGCAGTAACTTCAGCTATACGGCGATTGCTGCCGGATCACTGCCGACGCCGGGCCAAACAGGTACACTGACATTCACAATCGGTGATGTGACCAACAATCCTCTCGGCGATCCCAGTATTGATACCCTGTATATCGACTATCGTGCACGGGTGTTGGAAAACACTCTGGCGCAAGTTGCGTCTACCGTCTTGAACAATACAGCCACTTTGCAATATGTGGATGGAAATGGGGTTACGGTGGTGGATCCGCTACGGCTGCAAAGCAGTGCCGCCTTGACGGTGTGGCAACCCGTTCTGACGGTGCCCACCAAAACCGATGCCGTGTTCACCAGTACCGCCGGCGTCAATATTGCCACCGATGTTATGCAGTTTACTCTGGAATCCTGTAATACCACCGGATTGGCTCCTGCCTACAATGTACGTATCACCGATAGCCTGGATTCGGAGCTGGATGAAACCAGTATCAGCGGCCTCAGCGTGACCATTAACGGAGCTGCCGCCAGTCCTGCCGTGGACTATCTGTATACGCCACCGGCAGTGCGCGGTGGCAGCATGATTTTTGATGTGATCGCTCCGGTCAATCCGGCGCAGTGCGTTACCGTCAGCTATAACATCGGCTTCCATAACGATATCCCGCCTAATCAGTTGTGGTATAACACCGTTGTTGTGAATGAATACTGGTCGTTGCCGGCTCAAAGCGGGCAAACATATGCAGCCTTGGGGCCCACCCAGTTCTCCATGACCAACAACACGGTAATTAATCCACCACTCAAAACTATGGTTAGTCCTGTGAGCGGGGAAGCCACCGTCGGCGAAGAAGTGGTGTATCACATCACCGTACCGGGTAACGTACCGAACTCTGCCTTGTATGATGTAGTGATTAACGATACATTACACGCCGCCTATGAATTGCTCAGTGTCACTGACATCAGCGCTAACGGTTTTGCAATGACGGACAACAGTGTTGGCAATAATGTCAGCTTGAGCATAAGCCAAATTCCCGCCGGGCAGCAGGCGCTGATCGAATTACGTGTGCGTGTGGCCAACAATGCCTCTGCCAATGCCGGTACAGTCATTGCTAACATCGCCGGTTTTACCTATGCGGCTACCCCCGGAGGCGCGGCTATCAATGTAGGTACCGCCACGGCAGCGAACCTGACCCTCATTGAACCTTCATTGGCATTGAATAAGACAGTGAGTAATATCAGTAATCCGGGCAATCCACCCAATGCGGGGGATATCTTGCGTTACTCCGTGACCCTCACTGCGGCAGGTACCGGGGTAGGGGATAATTTCTCTAATGCCTTCGATGTCAGTCTGGATGATAATTTGAGTCTGGGGTTGGCCTACCAAAACGGCAGCTCTACGGTCGATGGCGGCAATACGATTACTGATCCTGCCGTCAGCGGAGATGGTATTGCTACGGCACAAAATTTGGTGTGGCAGTTGGCCGATGCCACAGCGGATATTGATGTGGCGGAAGGCAGCACCGTTACAGTAACTTATGATGTGTTAGTACTGGATACAGTGTTGGCCAACCAGTCCTTAAGCAACAGTGTTTCTACTCAGTGGACCGGTTTGCAGGGCGTGGATGCCAATGAGCGTAGCGGTAGCGGCACGCCGGTGGAAAACGACTATTTCAGTGGTCCTGTGGTCGTGACCGTGGTAACCCCCGATCCCACCACCTTCATTAAAACCCGCCTCAGCGATACCTGGGGCGCTGCGGATACTAATGTGCGCGTGGGTGATATCGTGGAATACGAACTGCGTATTGGTTTGCAGGAAGGCCTAAACTCTGCTTTGGTGGTGACTGACACCTTGCCATTGGGGCTGGCTTTTGAAGGCGTGGTTCATATCAATGGCGACAATGCGGCACCTTACAGTTCGGTAGCACCGTTTAGTCACAGCGATATTTCAGTGGTGACGGCTCCTGGTACGGTCACCTTTGCTCTGGGTGACGTGACCAATGTGGGCGACAACAATGCCGCCAACGATGAATTTGTGATTGTGTACTATGCCCGCGTACTGGACAATACTCTGGCGCAGGTGAACAGTTTGGCGCTCAACAACAATGCGCAGTTGGATTACACCACCGCTACCGGTGCAGCCACGTTAACGGCTTCCAGCAGTGTGACCTTGCTACAGCCTAATCTCAGTGTGACCAAAACCGCAGTCACCACCGGTGGCGATAGCATCATTGACGCCGGTGAACTGGTTACTTATACGGTCAACGTAAGTAACAGCGGCGCTGCACCGGCTTATGATCTGGTGGTACAGGATGTGATTCCCGTAGGTATGCGCAATGGCGCAGCTACGATTACCATGGTGAGCATAACCATTGGCGGGACTCCGGTTGCCAATCTCAACCCCGTTTATGATGCGGCGACCGGACTTGCCATCTGGAACTTGGATAGCGGTGTCGCTGATGCCTACACTATCGATGCAGGACAAACTCTGAGCCTTGTCTATCAAGCGCAGGCCGACGCGGATCTGGGTGCCGGATTGATACTGGATAATGCCGCTGTGGGTACGGTGTACTATTCCTTTGACGATGAGGCAGTGCCCGTATCCGGTAGTGTGACCGGGGTACGCCAGGACTATGGTCCTACGAATACCGCCGTTTATAGCTTAACTTCACCGACTGTGGGAGCTTTAGCCAAAGCCAACCCGGCGGTTTTAAGCGTCTCCGTAGGCGACACCTTTAGCTATCGGATTACTGTACCGGTTACACCGGTACCGGTTGCTTTGCACGATGTGCGTATTTTGGATGATCTCACGGCCTCGGCGGCAGACTTAAGTTTTGTGAGCGTCACCAAAGTGAGCGGTTCCCAGCCCTGGACGCCGGTGAATACAGGGACGGTTACAAACCTGGTGATAGAGGATACCACTGTAGGTATCGATATCCCGGCCGGGGAACAGGTGGTTATTGATATCACTGTGCAGGTGGATGACACGGCTACTAATGTCAGCGGTTTATTGTTCAGCAACACGGCTGACTATACCTACAATCAACTCAGCAACGATTCGGCCACGCAGCAAAACGGATTACCCGATACAACAGCTGATATGACTATTGTCGGTCCAGACAACTTGACCCTGGAGAAATCCGGTCCCGCCACTATGCGCGTGGGCGTGCCTTCAACATTTACACTCAGTGTGCATAATACCGGTACAGCACCGGCCTACGATGTGACCATTACGGATCTTCTGCCCAACCCGGTCAATGGCGGTACCTGCGATGTGGCGCCCACTAACGTGACGGCGCAGCTTACACTGGCAGATGGTGTGACACCTGTGGGCGCGGCTTTGGTGCAGAATACGGATTTTAGCGTCGGTTTTGCCGCCGGATCACCCAATTGTACTTTTACGGTAACCCTGTTAAGCGCCGCTGCGGCCATTCCCGCGGACAACCGCTTAATCGTCAATTACGATGTAGTGCTGGACAGCGGCACGGTGAACAATATCACGCTGACCAATATTGCCGGCGCCACCGAATGGTTCAGTGGCGACACAGCCGGTGCCGGTGCAACCGGGTCCATTCGTACCTATACCCGTGTCATCAGCGACGGCACCGTGGGCACTCTTGATCATGAAGACGCGCACAGTATATTGACAGAGTCGCCGATTATTCTGTTTCAGAAAACGGTCATCAATACCACCACAGGACTGGATCCGGGAGCCAGCGCCTCTCCCGGTGACGTATTGCACTACAAAATCACGGCCACCAATGTGAGTCCGGTGGATCTGCCTGACTTCAGTATTGTTGATGATCTGGATGCACTCAACACTCCAGCCTTGTTTGTGCCCGGTAGTCTTAATCTGTTTCCGGTACCGGTTGGCGCTGACAGCAGCAACACTAATCCCAACGGTGGTGTCAACGGTACCGGCTTAGTGGATGTACGCAATCTGTCATTGAGCGCAGCAGGTGGCGGCAATGATGTGGTAGTTATAGAGTTTGAAGTTACCCTGGCATCTGTCATAAACAGCGGTACACTGGTACAGAATCAGGCTTTCTTGCAGATTCAAAATCTCACACCCTTGCCCAGTGATGATCCCAATATAAACGGTGCTGATGATCCCAATACAATTGGTGACGAAGACACCACCCAAACGTTGATTGTCGCTGCGCCGTTGTTCCAGGTTGAAAAAGTATCGGATGACATCACCGGTTCTGCCACTCAATTACTACCGGGCGATACCTTACGTTACACCATTACCGTGAAAAACATCGGTAATGAGGATGCGGTTAATGCCTTGATTCGGGATACCATTCCGGGAAATACGACATATGTTGCCGGAACGACCACTTTGAACGGAGTGGCGGTGGCAGATCCAGCCGCGGGTGTGTCTGCTCTGGAAACCGGCATGTTGGTGAACGCACCGGAGAATACCACGGCGGGGTACATGCGTGCCGATGCGACAGCGACTATGGCAAATGTAGCCACCATTAGCTTCGATGTAACCATCAATGCCGGAGTCATCAACGGAACAATTATTTCCAACCAAGGCTTCGTGAACGCCGATGGCGCTGGGACCAGTGGACCGATTCCACAGCAGCCGTCCGACGATCCCAACACCGCGACCTTAGACGACCCCACCTTGGACATCGTCGGTGATCTGCCTTTGGTGGACGCAGTGAAAACGGTGGCCTTAGTCGTGGACAACATCCCACTGGGTTCTGTGGGTCCGGGAGACGTGTTGCGCTACACCATCAGCGTTACCAATTACGGGGCGCAAGCGGCCACCGGAGTTGTGTTAACCGATGCCGTACCGGCCAATACTACTTATTTTGCCGATTCTGTGTTCCTGAACGGTTTGCCGGTAGGGCAGCCGGATGCAGGCATATCTCCCTTGATTGCAGGTATTCCCATCAGTTCCGCTGATCTGACACCGCCGCTGCCTGCGGTAGGGTATTTAACACCCGGTGCCACCGCTACCGTTACTTTTGATGTCACAGTGAATGCAGGCACGGCAGCGGGAACCATTATCAGTAACCAAGGTTTTGTCTCCAACAACGAATTACCCACAGAGCCTACTGATGCGGACGGCTTGGATTCCAATGGTGATCAACCCACTTTAATTGCCGTGGGTAGTGGACAGCAGTTGTCTATCAGTAAATCGGTGTCTGTCGTGGGTGGCGGTGCTGCTATTCCCGGTGCGCAGTTGGAATATGTGGTTCGAGTTACCAATGTGGGCACAACGGATGCTTATGATGTCTTCCTCAGTGACAATCTGGATAATCCCATTCCGGGCCAAATGACCTATGTGGCCGGATCAGGCACCCTAAATGGACTGAGTACCGGTGTTGATGCCACGGCCCTACCGCTTATCAGCGCCGATTACTTCGGCACCTATGGTGTATTGCCGGCGGGACAAATTGCCGAGTTGCGTTTTAGAGTCCTGCTGGATTCGGGTTTAACCATCGGACAGACCATCACCAATGTTGCGTTGGTGGAATGGAACGGTGCGACTCAGTCGGCTTCTGCCAGTGTTTCCATAGACGTGGGGGCCATTCCAGGTGTCGCTAACCTTAACGGTCGAGTCTGGCATGATGCCGACTTTGACGATAGCTATGGCGGCAGTGAACGGTCACTGGCCGGTTGGGATGTACAAATCTACCTTAACGGTAATTTGCTGGATACGGTACAAACCGATGCCAATGGGGTGTATCAAATAAACGGTTTGGCACCGACCTATCTGGACGCTCAGCATTACGAACTGCGTTTCCTTGCTCCGGGAGCTGCTGCCAATACCGCTAAACTGGGCATGGCCAGTTCGATACACAGCAACGATCTGCAACGTATATTTAATATCATCACGTATCCGGGCACCAATCAGCTGGATCTGAATTTACCTATAGACCCCAATGGTGTGATTTACGATTCCGTGGTGCGCGTACCCATTGTAGGTGCCACCGTTACTATGTTGGATAGTACCGGTACGGCCCTGCCATCCAGTTGTTTCGATGATCCGGCGCAACAAAATCAGGTGACGCCGGCGGATGGATTTTATAAATTCGATTTAAACTTCAGCCAGGGTGCCTGTGTCAACGGCAGCGACTATCGAATCCAAGTGACCCCACCGGCTAACGGATTTACACCGGGTGAGTCAGTGGTGATTCCTGCGCAAAGCAATGGAACAACACCCCCGTTCTCCGTGCCGGCTTGCTTGGGTAGCGCCAATGACACCATCGGTGCCACGGCCAACTATTGCGAGGCCTATACCTCTGAATATCAACCACCGGTTTCCGTAGCGGCTCAAACGGCGGGTACCAACTACTATCTGAATTTGACCCTGGATAACACAACACCGCCGGGTACCAGTCAGTTGTTTAATAACCATATCCCCATTGATCCGGAGTTGGGTCAGGCTTTGACCATTAGTAAAGTGGCCAATAAATTGAACATCAGCCGCGGTGATCTGGTTCCTTATGTGATTACGGTGGAAAATACCCTGCCAGTGGCGTTGACCGGAATTATCATTTACGACAATATCCCCGGCGGATTTAAGTATATCCCTGGCTCAGCACGGGTTAACGGACAGCGCATAGAGCCCGGCATCAACGGCCGGCAACTGAGTTGGAACATCGGCACCATTGCCATTAACAGCAAGTACACCATCCAACTATTGTTGGCAGCCGGCGGTGCGCTGACTGAAGGCACGTATGTTAACCGGGCGCAGGTGTACAGCAGTCTCACTGCCACCTTTGTGTCTGAGGAAGCCACAGCCACGGTTCGAGTCGTACCCGACCCCACCATGGATTGTTCCGATATCGTAGGTAAGGTGTTTGATGACACCAATCTCAACGGGGCTCAGGACGAAGGGGAGGCTGGATTGCCGGGCGTGCGTTTGGTTACGGCTCGCGGACTCTTGGTCACTACCGATGCCCATGGGCGTTTCCATCTAACCTGTGCTTTAGTCCCCAATGAGCAGAGAGGAAGTAACTTTATCCTGAAACTGGACGATCGCAGCCTGCCCAGCGGTTTTCGTGTGACTACAGAGAATCCTCGGGTGGAACGTGTTACCCGCGGTAAGTTACGCAGTTTCAACTTCGGCGCCACCATCCATCGCGTGGTCGCCTTGGATGTGGGTGACGGTGCATTCGAGGAAGGCAGCACTGAAGTGCGGCCGCAATGGCAACCTCGCTTGGGTGTATTAATTGAAGCCCTACGTCAAGGTCCATCCATATTGCGTTTAACGTATTTAGCCGATGTGGAAAGCCCTGGTTTGGTTGACGCACGATTGAGTGCCTTGAAACGCCACATTCGAGACCATTGGCTCAAGGTCAACAGTTACCAATTGACCATAGAAAACGAAGTGTTCTGGCGCCGCGGCGGACCGGCAAGCGGTGTGGATTGACGTCCTCTTGACCCGTAGGGTGGATTAGCCTGCGTAATCCACCAAGCAGAGGTGCTAATACCGGTAAAATTGTTTTCATGTGAAATGCTGTTTATTGCTCATAGTTACCCTTGTGCAAACATCAAACCTGTTCGGCGGATTACGTAAACTAATCCGCCCTACGGTCCGTGCGCAATCCACCTTAAATCCTCTTGACCCGTAGGGTGGATTAGCCTGCGTAATCCACCAGGCAGTGGCGCGAATACCGGTAAAATTGTTTTCATGTGAAATGCTGTTTATTGCTCATAGTTACCCTGTGCAAACATCAAATCTGTTTGGCGGATTACGTAAACTAATCCGCCCTACGGTCCGTGCGCAATCCACCTTAAATCCTCTTGACCCGTAGGGTGGATTAGCCTGCGTAATCCACCAAGCAGAGGTGCTAATACCGGGTTGATTGTTGCCGCGAGATCGGTTGTTTATTGCTCGTGGGGGAAATAATTGCGGGCACAAAAAAAGGACCCGTTGGAGGTCCTTTTTCACATATTTTGTTTGGCTCCCCAGCCCGGACTCGAACCAGGGACAGGCTGATTAACAGTCAGCTGCTCTACCGACTGAGCTACTGGGGAATGTCGGATTGCTCTAACCGAGCGGGGCGTATGTTACAACCGTGACGCCCTGGGGTCAATAGACCGTTGAAAATTTCTACAGAGATTTTCAACGGTTTTTTCAAACGAATCGTATGCTTACAGTATTTTGCTCATTCGTTTTACAGCATTTTGCAGGTTTTCCATACTGGTGGCAAAAGAAATTCTTGCATAGCCCGGATTACCAAAGGCAGAACCTGGAACCAGAGCTACTGCGGCTTTTGTCATGAGAACATCGGCCAGTTCCACATCATCCTTAAGGCCAAGATTGGCTATCGCCTGGGTATAATCGGCAAAGCTGTAGAATGCACCGGCGGAACGAATGCAGCGAACGCCATTGAGCTGATTCAGGGCATTGACGATATATTCATGGCGTTCTCGAAATGCCGCTACCATGGGGGCTATACAGGATTGATCACCACTCAAGGCGGCCTGAGCCGCCACCTGAGAAATAGAGGTGGGGTTGGAGGTGCTTTGGGACTGCACGTTTTTCATACCCGCAATCAGCCATTTAGGGCCTGCTGCGTAACCGATACGCCAGCCCGTCATGGAATAAGCTTTTGAAACGCCATTGAGCACGATGGTCTGAGGTTTTAATTCCGGGCATACATTAAGGATATTTTGAAATGAGCAGTCACTTAAACGGATGTGCTCATAGATATCATCTGTGGCCACTACCACATGCGGGTATTTCAGCAATACTTCGGCCAATGCTTTCAATTCTTCCGGGCTATAGACTGACCCCGTGGGATTGGACGGGCTATTGAGCACCATCAGTCGAGTCTTGGGGGTAAGGGCCGCTTGCAATTGATCCGGGGTGATTTTAAACCCATGCTCAATAGTGGTATTAATAATAACCGGTTTGGCATCAGCCAATAGGGCAATATCCGGGTAAGAAACCCAGTAGGGTGCCGGGATGACCACTTCGTCACCTTCACTCAGTAAAGCCTGGCATAAGTTGTAAAAGCTCTGTTTTCCGCCACAGGACACCAGAATTTGAGCCGGTTCAAAGTCAAAACCGTTTTCTTTGGAGAATTTTTCGACAATTGCTTGTTTCAAAGAAGGAATGCCGTCTACAGCAGTGTATTTGGTAAATCCTTCGTTAATGGCTTGAATTGCCGCATCTTTAATGCTTTGAGGCGTATCGAAATCGGGTTCACCTGCACCTAAGTCGATAATGTCTTGACCGGCGGCTTGCAGTTCCTTGGCTTTGGCGGATATGGCGAGTGTGGGAGATGGCTTGATTCTTTGCACTCGCGTTGACAGTGAATTCACAGGGTTCCTCTTCAGTTAGGGTTTACAATCTCGGTCTCCCGAACGCGGCTATTTTATTCAATTCCGCTGTCAAATGCTTGTTTTTTTTAATCTGCAAACGGGTTTAATTCAGGGTAGAATAGTTGTTTGCGCTACTGTGTTAATCAGTGGCAAGGTTTTAAATATTCCATTGTCAGATTATATAAGCAATTGAGTAATTACTCGTGGCAAAAGCCTTCCAATTAAAGTCCGATTTTAGTCCCGCCGGTGATCAACCCAGCGCCATAGAACAACTGGTGGCGGGCATCAATGCGGGGGAGGCGGCCCAAACCTTACTGGGTGTTACCGGCTCCGGTAAAACTTTCACCATTGCCCATGTGATCCAGGAGGTTCAACGACCTACCTTAATCATGGCGCACAATAAGACACTGGCGGCACAATTGTATGGTGAAATGCGCGAATTTTTCCCCAATAATGCTGTTGAATATTTTGTTTCCTACTACGACTATTACCAGCCCGAGGCCTATGTTCCCTCATCGGATACCTACATAGAAAAAGACGCCTCGATCAACGACCATATCGAACAAATGCGTCTTTCCGCCACCAAAGCCCTATTGGAGCGTAAAGACACCATCATCGTCGCTACCGTGTCGGCCATTTACGGTTTGGGTGACCCGCAATCCTACTTGCAAATGGTGCTGCTCCTGGTTCGCGGCGACACCGTGGATCAACGCCAGATTCTGCGGCGTTTGGCGGAGCTGCAATATCAGCGCAATGATACGGAACTGCAGCGGGGTACCTACCGGGTTCGCGGTGACGTGATCGATATTTTTCCGGCTGACTCCGATCGTGAAGCGGTGCGGGTGGAATTGTTTGACGACGAAATCGAATCCGTGGCCTATTTTGATCCATTGACCGGTGAGGTGTTAAGAAAGGTTCCACGGGCCGCGGTTTATCCTAAAAGCCATTATGTCACCCCGAGACAGACTGTTCTGGATGCTGTGGAATCCATTCGCGACGAGTTGGCCATTCGCTTGGAGCAACTGCGATCGGACAACCGTTTAGTGGAAGCCCAGCGGTTGGAAGAGCGAACCCGTTACGACCTGGAAATGATGTTGGAACTGGGATATTGCTCCGGCATAGAGAATTACTCACGCTATTTATCCGGACGCCGGCCCGGAGAACCACCGCCGACACTGATGGACTACCTACCACCGGAATCCTTACTGGTGCTGGACGAGTCCCATGTGACCGTATCTCAAATAGGCGCTATGTACAAAGGCGATCGCTCCCGCAAAGAGAATCTGGTGATGTACGGATTTCGATTGCCTTCGGCTTTGGATAACCGGCCTTTGCAATTTGAAGAATTTGAACAGTTGATGCCGCAAACCTTATTTGTGTCCGCCACGCCGGGACTATACGAAGAAAAAAATTCCGGTGCCGTGGTACGGCAAGTAGTGCGGCCCACCGGCTTGGTGGACCCGCTGCTGGAAGTGCGGCCTGCCGTGACGCAGGTGGATGACCTTATGTCGGAAATTCACAAGCGCACCGAGATTAAAGAACGGGTGTTGGTCACGACGCTGACCAAACGTATGGCAGAGGATCTGACCGACTACCTGGATGAACATGGTATACGGGTGCGCTATATGCACTCGGACATTGAGACGGTGGAGCGGGTGGAAATTATTCGGGATTTACGCCTGGGTGAATTCGACGTGTTGGTGGGTATCAATTTGTTGCGCGAAGGTTTGGATATGCCGGAAGTCTCGCTGGTAGCGATTTTGGATGCGGATAAAGAAGGTTTTCTGCGCTCCGAGCGATCCCTCATTCAGACCATTGGCCGAGCCGCACGAAACCTGAACGGTAAGGCCATTTTGTATGCCGATCGCATTACCCAGTCCATGCAAAAAGCCATCGACACCACCGAGGAGCGCCGCGCTATACAACAACAGTACAATGAGCAACACGGTATTACGCCGGCCTCGGTGATTAAATCCGTTGCCGATATTATGGAAGGCGCTCATATTGCCTATAAAGGTAAGACCAAGGAGTTTGCCAAGGTCGCGGAAGAGACCCTGGAATATGTCTCAATGAGCAAAGATCAGATCAAGAAAAAACTGAAACAACTGGAAACAAAAATGTATGAGCATGCCCGCAACCTGGAGTTCGAGGAGGCGGCCAGATTACGGGATGAGATCACACGTATTCAGGATACAGTTATGGGACCATCCCGGATATAATTTATACATACTGCGATTCAGTCTCGAATTAATTTCTGATGGTTCAAGCTGAATGTTCTAACCGGCAGTGCGGTAGAAACTCAGAATTTTATGAACCGCACCTACGAGGCTGCGGTCGAGCTCTATGCATTTGCCTGTATGGCTGTAAAAGCAAGGGAAACAGAAGCTTTGTGGACCTCTACACGTTAATCCCGAAATTCAGTTCGATTCGTTGTTCGAGATTTGCTGGCTTTTAGAAACATAGAATTCAGCTTTTTTTCCGAGAGCAAAATGAATACGAGTACCTATCCAGATAAACGCAGACCGTGTTGATAAACATTGTCACATCAAACATAACGCAGACACGCCCCCTTAATGAGTAAATTGTTGAGTTTTGTGAGTTGCAGTTTAGTGAACTAAAATCCTCCATAGAGTGTTCGACCTTTACTTACGAGAATCCTATAAGAAATGCCATTTTGAAGCATGGGACTGTGTCGTTATAACGCATACATCAACCGAACCCGGTATGTTCCAACGGGCACGTTGACTTACTTAAGTAGAGCTACTATTTTTAATTACATCTTAGTCTTTTGAAATATCACTTACCTAGCAAGGTGGTCAAGTATGGAAATTTCAATTTGGCATGTATTGTGTTCGAAGTTTCATATGAGGTGTTAGCAATCGATACAAACGACCGTGAACTAAAATATTAATACAAAAATGTACAGGGTAGAGTAGTGCCCACCTACAAACAAAAACAAGTCTCCGTCCTGACCATGAACACATTGGCCTTCGCGGTCAATTTTGCGGTCTGGACCATGTTTTCCGTCATTGGCATCAAAATAAAGGACGAGTTAGGTCTGAGCAATACCGAGTTCGGTTTATTGGTGGCGACGCCGATATTGACAGGTTCTCTGGTGCGGTTACCTCTCGGCTTGCTAACCGACCGTTATGGCGGACGTGTTGTCTTTTTCATCCAAATGATTCTGGTGGCGATACCAACGTATGGCCTTTCCTTTGCCACTCAATACTGGCAATACCTGATTATTGGGTTGTTTGTCGGGCTGGCTGGTGGCTCTTTTGCTATCGGCATCGCATATACATCTGCTTGGTTCTCCAAAGAGCGTCAAGGCACTGCCATGGGTATTTTCGGGGCCGGTAACGCAGGTGCTGCGGTCACTAATCTGGTTGCACCAACCATAGTGGTGGCTTACGGGTGGCGTGCGGTTCCGGAAGTATATTCCATCGCAATGCTGGTTATGGCCGTGTTGTTCTGGTTCACGACTTTTCCGGACCCGCTTCAACAGGAACGTAAAAAAAACAAGACACATGTTTCCTTGGGGCAGCAGTTAGCCCCTCTTACCGAGGCGCGAGTATGGCGTTTCGGCTTGGCGTACTATTTTGTATTTGGCGGATTTGTGGCGTTGGCCCTGTGGTTACCAAAGTACTATGTTGGGGAGTACGGACTTAGTTTGACGGATGCTGCGTTAATCACCATGTTTTTTACTCTGCCATCCGGTTTGATTCGCGCATTGGGTGGTTGGATGTCTGACAAGTGGGGTGGCGATACGGTGACGTGGTGGGTGTTCTGGGTCAGTATAATCTGCCTGTTTCTGGTGTCCTATCCGCAGACCACACTGATCGTACACGGAATTGACGAAGAGTTTTCCATCAAAATTGGTATCGGGATTGTGATGTTCACCGTGCTGATTTTCATAATCGGCATAGCTCAGGGTATAGGCAAAGCCAGCGTTTATCGAAGCCTGGCTGATTATTATCCCACCAGTATGGGTTCGGTGGGAGGATTGGTTGGCGTTATTGGCGGCCTGGGTGGTTTCACCTTACCGATCATGTTTGGTATTGCCGCTGACATCATTGGAGTACGAAGCAGTTGCTTTATGTTGATGTATATTGTCTTGGCGGGGATCATGATCTGGACTTGGTCAGCCGCCAGGGCAGAACGCGAAGCCATACTAGAAGAAAAAGGCGACCTGCGAAAGGAACTGGCACGCGATGGTATCCTGTTTACACGGGAAAGAAAACTATGGCTCAACGACTGGCGGCCGGAAGACGACGAGTTCTGGAATACCACTGGACGCAATATTGCTTATCGAAATCTGTGGTTCTCAATGCCGGCACTGCTGCTTTCCTTTGCAGTTTGGGTGGTATGGAGTGTGGTTGTAGTGGAATTACCGCGTGTAGGCTTTCAGTTCAGCACCAGTGAGTTGTTTTGGCTCGCGGCATTACCCGGATTGTCGGGCGCCGTCCTGCGAATGTTGTATTCCTTTATGGTGCCGATATTCGGTGGCCGCAATTGGGCGGTGTTTAGTACTATTTCTTTGTTGATACCCGTCATGTGGATTGGTGTCGCTGTTCAAAACCCCAATACCAATTATGCTGTTTTTGTTGTCATTTCCTTACTCTGTGGTGTTGGCGGCGGTAACTTTTCATCAAGTATGGGAAACATCAGTTTCTTTTTTCCGAAGCGGGTGCAAGGTGCCGTTTTAGGCCTTAACGCAGGTGTCGGTAATCTGGGTGTTGCCTTGGCTCAAGCGGTTGTTCCCCTGGTAATTTACAGTGGCGCGTTTTTCATTCTGGAAGGCAGTGCCCAAATAGTGACACAAGACGGTAAAGAACAGTTGATCTGGTTACAGAATTCGGGATACATCTGGGTGCCGTTTATCCTTCTTGCAGCAGTGGGTCAGTGGTTCGGAATGAATAACATTCGCCACGTACAGGCTACTTTTGCTGAACAGGCAACCATTTTCAAACGCAAGCATGCTTGGTTGGGTGGTTGGTTATACACGGGGACTTTCGGCTCCTTTATTGGATTTGCAATAGGCTTCCCAATGTTATTGGCAACCCAATTTCCGGACTCCCATATGGTTAATTATGCATTCATCGGCCCTCTTTTGGGGGCTTTGACCCGCCCATTGGGTGGCTGGATGTCGGACCGTATAGGTGGGGCCAGCCTGACTTTTTGGAATTTCAGCGTAATGGTGCTGGCCATAATCGGTGTTTTGATGGCGCTCCCGGCAGCTTCCGGCAGTGGCAGTGCAACCGGCTTTTACATCATGTTTCTGATCCTGTTCTCCACAGCCGGATTGGGTAACGGTTCGGTCTATCGCATGGTTCCGATTGTTTTTCGTACTATTCACCAACGTTGGTCGGAAGGCCAGGATGATGCAAGAAGGTTTTCAGCTATGCGCCAAGCGGAGAGCGAATCTGCAGTTGCGTTGGGATTCACATCTTCGATAGCAGCCTTTGGTGGATTCTTTATCCCCATCGCGCTGGCTACATCCACCACGCTATTTGGCAATCCGTTTGCTGCCATGATTATTTTCGGAGTGTTTTACCTGAGTTGTATGTGGGCTACTTGGACCTGGTATTACGGAAAAGGTGCTGAAGTACCGTGCTGATTGGGGTTTTCTTCGTTCAAGAATAAGCTTGCTTGTTTGGGACAATAATCCTTACTTGTGAAAAAGAGGAAAGGTGCATGGCAGATTTAAAAGAATGGAATCCCGAAGATCCTGACTTTTGGGAATCAAAAGGGAAAAAAATAGCGAACCGGAATTTGTGGATTTCAATCCCGAGTTTACTTTGCGGTTTTGCCATTTGGTTGTACTGGGGAATCATCACTGTGCAGATGCTCAACCTGGGATTTCCATTTGCCAAAGCCGAACTGTTTACCCTGGCTGCCATCGCCGGTTTAACCGGTGCGACATTGCGTATTCCCAGCAGTTTTTTTATTCGTATCGCTGGTGGTCGCAATACTATTTTCTTTACTACTGCATTGCTTATGATCCCTGCGGTCGGTACCGGCATTGCCCTGCAGGATAAAAACACACCCTTGTGGGTCTTTCAATTTCTAGCATTTTTATCCGGTTTCGGAGGCGGCAACTTTGCTTCATCCATGTCCAATATCAGTTTCTTTTTTCCAAAGCGCATGCAGGGTCTTGCCTTGGGGTTAAATGCTGGATTAGGAAATGCCGGTGTGACCACCATGCAGATCCTGGTGCCACTGGTCATGACGTTCGGAATATTTGGCGGCTCTTCAATGATATTGGAGAACACGTCCGGCACATTGATCGGTAAAATACCTGCCGGAGCGGAAACCTGGATTCATAATGCGGGTTATGTCTGGTTGGTTATTCTTATTCCTTTGGCATTTGTGGGTTGGTTCGGTATGAATAATATCCGCACTGAAGAAGTCTCTCCGCAAATAGGATCTCCCATCGGTGCTTTCTCAAAAATTACCGCTATGCTGTTAATCGGTTTTCTGACAGCCGCGGCGGGTCTTTATGTGATTCTACCTGCGCCCACCGGCTTGGGTGCACCAGACTGGACCAAGTGGCCCGTTATCGCCGCCATTCTGTTTGGTACGGTGATGTTGTTAAAAATGATTCCAGGAGAGATTAAGCCAAATCTTCAACGCCAGTTCAAAATTTTCGGAAACAAGCACACTTGGGTCATGAGTGTTATTTACACCATGACCTTTGGCAGTTTTATTGGATATTCCGCCGGATTTGCATTGGCGATCAAAGTGGTATTTGGATTTCAGCATGTAATGGTTGACGGGGTGATGACACATAACATCGCTAACGCCAATGGGCCGTCTGCTCTGATGTATGCTTGGATGGGCCCGTTCATCGGTGCATTGATTCGTCCGCTGGGTGGTTGGATCGCTGATAAAGTGGGTGGAGCAAAAGTTACTCAGGTCGTTTCTATTGTAATGATCGTTAGTGCGCTTGGGGTAGCTTATTTTCTCAAGCTTGCGTATGTGTCAGAAACTCCGGAGGAATATTTTGTTCCATTCTTTTTGTTGTTCCTGGTTCTGTTTGCGGCGACAGGCATTGGTAATGGATCAACGTTTCGTACCATCGCCATGGTGTTTCCTAAAGAGCAAGCCGGTCCCGCGCTGGGCTGGACATCGGCCGTGGCAGCATATGGTGCTTTTGTTATTCCCAAGGTGTTTGGTGAGCAGATTAAAGCAGCAACACCGGAATTTGCTTTATACGGATTCGCCTTGTTTTATTTCATTTGTCTGTTGTTAAACTGGTGGTATTACCTAGGACCCAAAGCCGATATCAAAAATCCATAGTGAACGATTACATATGAAGCCTAAGCATTTGCCGGCCAAGCCCGACTTTTGGTCGGAGTTGCGAAGAATGGTGGTGAAAATTAAAGGAGCGCATCAATGAGCCATTTCATAGACCGTCTGAAATTTTTTAAACGGATTAAAAGCACATACTCTGACGGTCATGGCATTGTGACTGACGAGGACCGGAAATGGGAGGATGCGTATCGCCATCGCTGGCAACACGACAAAGTTGTGCGATCCACTCATGGGGTGAATTGTACTGGTGGCTGCAGTTGGAAGATTTTTGTCAAGAACGGATTAGTTGCGTTCGAGATGCAACAAACCGATTATCCACGTACCCGCGATGATATGCCCAATCACGAACCTCGAGGCTGTCAACGTGGTGCCAGTTTTTCCTGGTACCTGTATAGTCCTCATCGAGTCAAGTATCCCTTGATTCGAGGGCGCTTACTTGATTTGTATAGGGCCGAGCGAAAAGCGGGTAAGGACCCGGTAGAGGCATGGGAAGCCATCCAGTCAGATTCCGAAAAACGCAAAAAGTATACAGCAGTACGTGGCCTGGGTGGTTTTGTCCGCATGGGTTGGGATGAGGTTAACGAGATCATCGCCGCTGCCAATGTCTATACGATAAAAAAATACGGTCCGGATCGATTGTTTGGCTTTTCACCGATCCCGGCCATGTCCATGATCAGCTATGCCGCCGGATCTCGCTATTTGTCCCTCATAGGTGGTGCCTGCGGCAGTTTCTACGATTGGTATTGCGATTTGCCCCCAGCATCACCCCAGGTGTGGGGCGAACAGACA
>JAOUJW010000046.1 GCA_029882975.1 Gammaproteobacteria bacterium | reverse complement strand
GCAGGGAATATCGGGAATATTTTCAAGTTTTTCAACGAAGCAATTGACAATTTAGGCCTCATATATGCCATTCACGGAGTTAATCAGAGGTTCCTTAGGTAAGCTTTACGGTAAAACCCAACCCCTGCAATCGCTCACGAACACTGAGTAAATTTGCCTCCGGCATTTGATTTTTCTGCAGCAGTACCGTGAAATAGGAAAACTCGCGTCGTACCGGATATTGCTTTCTCAATCGATCAAAGTGAGCCACCCAGGCATCCGCATCCATGTACATTCCCGCCCTCAGTGCGGCATCATCCTGCATTACAGGGTAAGCGTGCAAAACAGCTTGAGAGATCAAGTCCTGCGCAGATATTTCAGGCGGAAAACTGATTTCCTGTGTTGCTTCAGGAACTGCCAGATGCGGATCAGACCAGTGGTATGGGATTTGAAAATAGTCACAGGCCGCTTCAAAAATCATCCGGGTACCGCGGACTTTCCCATCCAAACTGTATCCGGCAATATGGGGGGTGGCGACACGGGCATAGTCTACTATATCCCGATCAATTGCCGGTTCGCCATGCCACACATCCAAAACCAAGATCAATTGTTTCCCGGATTGCAGCACCCGCTTCAGTGCAGCCTCGTCCACAGCTGAACCACGTGCTGTATTAATAAATACTGAGTGGGAAGGACGCTCGGTAAAAAATGCGTGATCAAACATATGTAAGGTGGGATGGGACCCCGTGCGATTTAAGGGCACGTGCGCCGTGACGATGTCCGCCCCTTTCACTGCATCCCAAGTCACATAGTCTCTATCATTAAATTGCTCCTGCCGAGGTGGATCGTAGGGTAACGTTTTAATGCCCAACAATTCTAAGCGATGTAAAACCCGAGAACCCACATTACCACAGCCCACTACGGCAACGGTTTTGTTGCGTAAAGTGTCCAAAGTATATATCGCACATAAGCTACTTAATACGTATTCTGCAGCGGATATTGCATTACTACCGGGAGCACTGGCAAAACCCATATTGTGTGATTTTAGATAACTCAGATCGACGTGATCGGTACCTATTGTTGCGGTGGCCACAAACTTGACCCGGCTGTTTTGTAACAAGGACTGATCCACCCGGGATACGGAACGTACCAGGAGCATATCGGCATCACTCACTTGGTCCGCACTCAATGCCCGACCTGTCACAGTCCTTACCTTACCTAAAGCACCAAATACCTCGGCCACATAGGGAATATTTTCATCAGCAACAATATTCAAACCCGAATTCACTTCCACATTCTTTTTGCTCAACGTTTGAGCATATCCTATTTGCGTAAGCTCAAAAAAAACGCCCTGCCAAAACAAAGCGCGGGAGAAAATCTCCCGCGCAAAATTAATACCTGCAGAACACCAGTGAAGCTGGACTACAAATAAAGGTCAGTTCACCTAAGTTCGTTGACTAACAAAAACAAAACCGGTCACAACCCACGTACTTTACTTGATCGCGAGAGAACTGGACTCGGCTGGGTTTACTTTCACAGGCCCGACATTGTTCATCCCCGAGTTCCGGATGCGTCATTCCGGTTAGCTTCCCTTCATCTTCGCCGTCAATTTCCACCCAATAACAGGTTTGCGCATCATTGATTTGCACAAAACACCCGGAACCCAGATTTTCCAATTGCAATTCGGTGGGTTTAGGAAAACGTTCGTTCATAATTTCACCCCGATCTTGTTTAAATGTTACAACTCATTGAGTCGGTTTCACCTATCTCAATTTACCCCACACAGAGATGCAAAATACATACACTTTATTAGTTTGGTTCGTTTTTAATGCATCACTGTTTCATCACAAACTTTCGAAAGTTATATGGCTTTCGAGCTATATAACTTTAGAGCTATATAACTTTAGAAAAATTCTGTTGCCTGGCATTACGTAAATACACATCAAACACCATACACACGTTCCGGATCAAAAGCCGACCCACGGGTAAAACGTTAATCGCGCCGGCACTTAACTCCAACAAACCATCGTCCTGCATTTTAGACAACTCCTGTAACTCGGTCTTGAAATAATCCGAGAATTCAATCCCGAAGGCCGCATCAATTTTGGAAAACTCCAGCTTAAAGTGGCAGATCAACTGCGTAATCACTTCCCGACGCAGTATATCGTCTTCACTCAGGCTGATACCCCGATACACCGGCAATTTCCCGGAATCTATTAATGGGTAGTATTCTTCCAACGTTTTTACGTTTTGACTGTAGGAATTGCCCACTTTACTGATAGAAGTAATACCCATAGCGATCAAATCGCATTCGGCATGGGTGGCATATCCCTGAAAATTACGATACAAAGAACCGTTTTCCTGAGCAATGGCCATTTCGTCATCCGGTTTGGCAAAATGATCCATACCGATGAACACATAGCCCCCCTGGCTCAATTGCTCCATGGTATTGCGCAGTATCTTTAACTTTTCCGCCGGCAAAGGTAAGTCCGCTTCATTGATGCGCCGTTGCGGTTTAAACATGGTAGGTAAATGAGCATAGTTAAATACGGAAATACGATCCGGTGAGGCTTGCAGCACCTTTTCTATCGTATGAGCAAAACTGTCTACGTTTTGAAACGGCAGACCATAAATAAGATCCACGCTGACGGATTTATAGCCTAAATCGCGTCCGGTCGCTATGGCATCGAACGTCATCGCCTCCGGCTGTATACGATTCACAGCTTTTTGGACTTGAGGATCAAAATCCTGTACCCCCAGACTCAAACGGTTAAACCCCTCCCGCCGTAAAATGGATAGGGTCTCGCGACTGACCTCTCGTGGATCAATCTCAATGGAATACTCACCGGAGTCATCCTCTTTTAATGTAAAATACTTCCGCGTGACCTGCATCAACTCTATCATTTCATCGTGACTGATGAAGGTCGGTGTACCCCCACCCCAATGCAATTGTTCCACCGGACGCCCGGTATCAAACCAATGTGACTGCAGCTCTATCTCTTTATGTAATCGTTGTAAGTATGGCGCCGCTTTGCTGCGATCTTTTGTAACCACCTTATTGCAGCCACAATAGAAACAAACGGTATTGCAAAATGGGATATGAAAATACAACGATAGAGGCTGAACAGTGGTTTCCTTGCGGCTCTGCACATTGCTCCATTCTGCCCACTCGATGTAATTTTGAGCTTGAAACTCCTGATTAAACTGTACTGCGGTGGGATATGAGGTATACCGTGGCCCGGATTTATCGTACGCTTGGATCAGTTTTTCGTCGAATTGATACAGAGTCACAGTTCACCTGTTTTAGCTATTCAATAAAATTATATCAATTTAATACCGTGCGATTTTGATATTAATCAAAATTCTTAGGAATTAACTAAAGAAATCCGTAATTAGTGGCTCAAGCGGGGACTTTAGGATTGTTGTCGCAGGGCAAATCCCCTGTGATCTTACGCAGAGCATCCAAATCCAAAATCTTAATGTGTTTTCGGGCCGCTTCCAGGTAACCCAAATCCTGAAAATGGGTGAACTGGCGACTGATAGTTTCTACGGCCAAGCCCAGATAGTTTCCAATATCGGTTCGGGTCATACTAATATTGAATTCGTAAGGCGAGTAACCGCGGCGGCTACTGCGAGTTGACAAATTCACCAAAAACGCTGCCAAACGTTCTTCTGCCGACATTTTTCCCAATTGCAATAATATTTCCTGATCCGCCAGCAGCTCTTTACTCATGAGTCGATGTAACTGGTGTTGCAAACCGGGCAGTTCACCGGATAACTCTTCCAAACGGCCGAAGGGTACTTGGCACAAGCTGGTCATCTCCAAGGCTTGAGCGTTACATCCATAATAATCCGAACTCACACCGTCCAATCCTACTATTTCACCGGGCAGATGAAATCCCGTTACCTGTTGCTCGCCAATTTTTGTGGTTGTGTAGGTTTTAATGGTGCCGGAACGCACCACATAGATGGAGCGGAATTCGTCACCAGTCCGGTACAAAAACTGGTCTCTTTGCAGGGGCCGGGGACGTTTAACGATCTGGTCCAAACGGTTCATTTCGTCACGATTCAGACCCAAGGGCAAACATAAGCTGCGCAGACTGCACTCTCCGCAGGCAACTTTAATGGTGGACATGCTGATAACTTTATTTGATGTATCCATTTATTCTAATTATACCTCTAGCACACCACCGCCTCTTTTCCTGCAGCATCGCGCCTGGTCGACCAATCTTGAGAAAATACCAATGCTCACCCATAGTTATATTTTAATGCGCTGGGCGCCGGATGTCATGTTAAATTCTCATACCTAAGCGCGCTTTAACACCTGCTGTTCAATCCCGCCATTTATTTGTTTTTATAGAACTTTATTCATCAAGAAACCACTAAACCGGCCGTTACATTGGTGAACCCCAATGACAGCCGCAGATGATAAAACCGTCGCAAAACCGCATAAAACTCATCGCTTTGATTAGTATCATGGCGACACTCACCGTTGCGGTGGCGGGAGCGACATTATTTTTACTCTACGAAAAGGCCTACGATCGCCAGTTACAATGGCTCAACGAAACCGCCCAAAGTAATGCCAGCTACATGGATGCCATTGCCGAACACGAACTGGAAACCCACAATCAGGATTTTGGTCATGCTTTTGAAAGAACCATAAACCAGACCCGCGCAGCCCACCGTCATCTGGCTTCTATATCTGTAGATACCAGCTATGTGGTTGCCGGGGAGAAAAACGGCCAGCTGACCTTCATATTGCATCATGACGCACCGTCCTCTACTTTACGCCCCATTGCGACAGCCATCAAATCCATTTATGCCACTCCTTTTCGGCGAGGACTGCAGGGAGATTCCGGTATCTTGGTTGGTGTAGACAGCGACGGCTCAGACGCTATTTTTGCTTATGCACCGGTTCCCTACCTTAATGTGGTTGTGGTCATCAAACGAAACCTGCAATCATTTCGGCAACCGTTCATTAAAGCCGGAGTTGTCGCTGCCGGTACCGGATTAATTTTTATCGTGATCGCCAGTCTGTTTTTTGTCAGAATCGGTAATCCATTAATTGTCTCCGAAGAAATTAACCGATCCCAATTACAAACGGTGTTGAACACCATTGTGGACGGGGTACTGACTTGTGATCCCAATGGCCGAATCACCAGCTTTAATGGAGCCGCCGAATCTATTTTCGGTTACACAGAAGCAGAGGTTTTAAACCAGAATATTGCCATATTGGTACCTACTGATACTGCTGAGCTCCACAATGCCTACATGCAACAGCATTCTCAGGGTGATGCTGTGCTGCTACACGGCATCACCGGGTTTAGCCGTGAAGTTATGGGACAACATCGAAACGGTACAGTTTTTCCCGTCGATATTGCCATCAGTGAAAACATCATTAACGGTGCAACCGTGTTTACCGCCATCGTGCGTGACATTACCCAACGTAAACACATTGAAGCGGAACTCAACAAGCACCGCTTAAATCTGGAAGAGAAAATTGCGCAACGAACTGCCGACTTAGCCGAGGCCAATGCACAACTGTCCCGTTTGGCCCGTTTGGACAGCCTCACGGGTCTGGCTAATCGACGGGTTTTTGATGAAACTATTGAACAAGAAATGCGCCGTTCCCAACGTCTCAATATACCGCTGACTCTGTTGATGTGTGATATTGATTATTTTAAAAACTACAATGATTCTCTTGGCCATTTGGCAGGCGATGAATGTTTGAAAACGGTAGCTGCGTTGATCCAAAGCCAGTTTAAACGTGCCGGTGAAGTCGCTGTACGCTATGGCGGTGAAGAATTCGCGGTAATCCTCCCCTCGGTCGCAACACCAGATGCCCAAGGTATGGCTAAGGGGCTTCTTATAGCATTGGAACAGTTAAATATCCCTCACCCTTCATCAAGCATTTCCAAACAATTAACCCTAAGTGTGGGCATTGCGACCAGCCACCAAGGACATCTCACAGAAAAAGATCAGTTAATCAACGCGGCTGACCAAGCCTTATATCAGGCCAAAACCAATGGTCGCAATCAGGTGGCCTGGTTTAAAGAGCAAACGCCACTACCGAAAACGCAGCCGCCTCATTCCTGACCTGCATACTCCTAATCTCGTGCTGCCATCCGGCTTGTCCTATAATGAAGCTGGAGCTTCTCATTCCCCAATAAGCCGCGGATCGCATGGAACCAACAGCGAAAAAGAAACAGATCTTTCGTGGATTGCAACAACAACTGCAAGGTGAGTTATTGACCGATGATGTCAGCAGAATGTTATACGCCACTGACGCTTCCATGTATGAAATTCTGCCGCTGGGTGTGGTCCGCCCCAAGTCTTTGCAGGACTGCCTCACCTTAGTCCGTTTTGCCTATGAGTTCGACATACCCTTAATCCCACGTTCAGCAGGCACCAGTTTGGCAGGCCAAGCCGTGGGAGATGCACTTATTGTTGATTGTTCCCGCCATCTAACCCGGATCATCCATATCAACCCGCAACAACGTAGGGCCGTGGTTCAAGCCGGGGTGGTGTTGGATCAACTCAATCTTGCGGTGGCGCCATACGGTTTGCGCTTTGCCCCTGACCCATCCACCAAAAGCCGTTGCAACATTGCCGGAGTCATTGGCAACAACGCCTGGGGAGCTCATGCACCGCGTGACGGCTCGACGGCCAATCATATCGAACAATTGCAGTGCATCGTTAGCCCGGGAGAGCAGGTTTACTTTGGCCCTATGAGCCCAGCCGCCTTAGACGCCAACAACACAGCAAAATTTCGTGGCCGGCAACTGACCCACCAGGTTGTCGATACCCTTACTCGCTACCGTGAAGCCCTAACAAGCGGAGCCAATGCAGATACAATGGATGGAGGTATCATAAATAATGGTGGCTACGCCTTACCCGATTTGGCCGCGACTTTGACAAACCATACAACAAACAGGTCAAGAGACAACTTCAACCTGAGTCGACTGATCTGTGGTAGTGAGGGCACCCTGGCGCTGGTATACCAGGCCACCGTACGGCTAAGCAGCAGCATCCCCCACACGTACATGCTGTGCCTGGAGTTTGAGTCCCTGCACAAAGCCATGCAGGCTGTACCGCTGATAAGACACTCCGATGCAGCTGCTATTGAGCTGCTGGACCACACACTTTTACAGTTGGCGCAAACCAAATTCGGCGGAAAGCTTCCTTGGTGTAAGAACGGGATAAGAGACGGTCTCCAAGGAGCACCCGCAGCCATGCTCATTGTGGAATACTCCGCCGATAACGCCGATTCTTGTTGCCAGGCTGCCACGCACATGGAACACGAACTGCACCGCGCACGGCTATGCCAACACATCACGACCATTCCCCATGAACTCAACGCCTCGGTTTGGCAACTGCGACGCTCTGCCCTGGGAATGTTAATGGGAATGGCATCAAGAAAAAAGGCGCTTACTTTTGTGGAAGACAGTGCAGTACCAGTACAACATTTGGCCGCCTTTGTAACCGAAGCCCAAAACATCATGCGCCAACAGGGTTGTGACGCTGTATACTATGGCTCGGTGTCCATGGGCCTGGTACACATACGCCCCTTATTGGACTTGGGTGACCCGGTAGATCGCGCCAAACTGAGACCGATCACTACAGCCATCTTAGAGGCATTGCTACGCTACGGCGGCACGCTAAGTGCCAAGCACGGTGACGGCCGTGCCCGTTCGCCGTTTTTACAACGCATGCTGGGCGATGAACTCATGCAGGCCGCCGGCGAAGTCAAAGCGCATTTCGATCCTAAAAATTTATTTAATCCAAATAACATCATTCGACCCTTGCCCATGGAACACGGTCTGCGCATTCCGACAGCATTGTCACAGCGCACATCGCTACAAACATCGCTACACACATCGCTACACACACAGCAACTCGTAAAGGAAATACCACAAGACAAATCACAGGAGCAACGACAATCCATACTGACGGCGGTACAATCGTGTAACGGCGCTGCTGTCTGTCGCCAGTTAGAAGGAAGCATGTGTCCTTCGTACCAAGCCACACGGGATGAACTGCATGTGACGCGGGGGCGGGCCAATGTGATTCGGCAAATACTCAGCCTGCCTGACACCCGTCTATCCGCATCCGACACCGCAGCGTTGCAGCAAACGCTGGAACTGTGCATTGCCTGTAAAGCCTGTAAAGTAGAATGTCCTGCCGGTGTGGACATGGCACAAGCCAAGATACGGATTCTTAACCTATTTCAACGGCAATACGGCACCCCCTTCAAAACTCGCCTGATTGCTCAACTGGATCGTCTTTGTAGTTGGGCCAGCCTCTTACCCAGTCCTGTAGTAAACTGGCTGGCGCAAACACTTCTGCGGCCCTTACTGAATCTGCATCCACAACGACAATTACCCCGCATGCAGGCTACCCGCTTTAGTTTATGGTTTTCACACCGAACCCGGCAGTCGAAAGCTGTACTGCGGGAACAGAGCGTAATCTTGCTGAATGATTTCACTACGGAGTATTTCCACAGCGCCACCGGTGAAGCCGTGGTGGAGTTATTGGAAGCTGCCGGTTTTCACGTGTTACTGTCCCCCTGCTTTGACTCAGTGCGGTCGGTACTCAGTCAGGGAATGTTTCAACTTGCCAAACAACGCCTAAGCGCGATTATCGCTTGGATAGAGCAGCAAGCACTGCCGGATACCTACATTATCGGCCTGGAACCGTCGGAATGGCTAACTTTGAGGGATGAAGCCAATCGGGTATTGGATTTCAATCTGCCACCGCAGCTGTTACAGCGCTTTGTTTTGTTTGAGGAATTTGTGCAATACCAACACCCGGCCTTTGCACAGCTGGACTTCAGCGATGAACCCATGCATATTGCCTTGCACCTGCACTGCCACCAAAAATCCCTTGGCAAGACCCAAGACAGTGTCAACACGCTGTCCCTATTACCCAACACCTCGGTTGAGGTGATTCCTTCCGGTTGTTGCGGCATGGCCGGCCTATTTGGTTATGAAACCAAGCACTTTTCCGTGTCTAAAGCCATCGCCAACCTCAGTCTGCTACCGGCACTAGGCCAGACCCCAAAAAACACCGTGGTGGTCACCACCGGGTTCAGCTGCCACCACCAGATAAAGGATCTTACCGACATAGACACCGTTCACCCAGCGGTTATTTTACGGCAGCGGTTACGGTCTCAAGCTTGATCCAGTCTTAGATTTGTTGATACGACCTGAACTGTGGTCTCAAGCCTGAATCGAGGTTTTGATAACATGAGCCGCCTGAGCCGGCAAAAAGTACTGGTACACCGGAGCCGAATGCAAGGGATTATGGGCATCATAGGTGATACCGTATAAGGCAAAAAAACGCTGCGCCTTTTCCGGAACCATTTCCCGCCGTGAAACAATTTCCAACAATTTGGCGTTTTCCACCGTGGTTCCCAGGCCCGGTGCCACCGTGTCAATTTGCTGCTTCAAGGCAGTGGGAATGCCTGCATTTTTCTCCGGCTGGGTAAACACCTGTACCAATAAACCGGCCGTATAGCGGCCGGTGGGTGTCATAGAAGCCACTCCCTGCGCCTGCAAAGCGTCTACGATATCCCCCAGAGAAACCGCATGACGTGTACCGTCTTTGGTAACAGTGGCACGAATAGCCAAATGATGGGCGGTATAACCATAAACCCGGTTCCAGTGCTGTATGATCTGTTGCGGATGATCCGCACCGGATTGATCAATAAACAGACGCAATACTTGTCCGTTTTCAAGGATTTTGTATAAAGGATAAGCGTTCCAACCGTCCGGGAATTGGTAAAAGGCTTCGTGATCCAGTTGTGGTGAAACATAACCGTGGTGGGTCTTGAGCATTTCGACCACTCTTTCTGCATCCCCATTAGCCTGAGAACCGCAACGTATGGCCAAATGATCAAACAGAACCTGCCATTGATGCTGAGCGGCAATTTGTAACAGTGTGAGATCGGCTTTGCTGTTTAGCAGGGACTCAATGGCCTTAACGGCGGTGTAGGCATCCAGGTCGACAATCCAACGGCAAATGAGCTGGACTCGGGCCTCATCCATGAAGCTTTGAGCCTGGGAAAAAATACCCTGCATGAACTGTCCGGCATACTCGGACACATGGTCCGAAGCTCCCGGAACTTGAGTTTCAAACACAAAATCCGCTCGCACTTTTTCGTAGGCCTGAACCAATTCCGTATAATTGCGCACCTTTTCAAAATAGGGTCTCGCGGTACACGCCTGGGCCCGGGCTTCAAAGGGAGTCAAATCCAATATGGACCACTCACCTTCGCTTCTGGGAATGGTGATACGGGTATCGCTGCAGTTTTTTTCCAAAGTATCCACTTTGGGGTCGACATAGCAGGCGTCATTGACCAAAGATTGGGCAAATTGTGTAAACGGCGTCGGTGTATTTGTGGTAGCCATTAAACGATCCTCCTGCATTTTAGAACAGGCTATGCTGCAAAAGACCCGGGTGGCCGACCCAACCCCGGACAGTACTCCAGCAGCGAAAGCGACGTAAAGCAACTGCGGCTATACTTAAAATTGCTTGCCGTATTGATCCAAGTATAGCTGCGTAAAACGTGGTCGCCGATGGGTGAAAACAGCAAACGGCCTGTAAACATTGTCGTCCTTTTACCATCAGTCTTGAGGAGAAACTCATTGTCAGCACATGCCATTTTGGTGTTGGGCGCAGGGAAAATTGGCTCCCTGATCACTTGCATGTTGTCGCAAAGCCCTGACTATAAAATTTGCTTGGGAAATATGAATTTGGATGCAGCCAATGAACTACGCAAACAATTATCACTGGACCACGTGGTCGTCTTAAAACTGGATGCCCAAAACCAATCGGATTTGGAGAAGGCTATTCGCAACCATAATATCCAAACCGTAGTCTCGGCTTTACCCTATTATTGCAATCCCATAGTGGCGGATGTCGCTGCCCAGTTACAAGTCAACTATTTTGATCTCACTGAAGATGTGGAAGTAACCCGACATGTACGGCAAGTCAGCGCCGGCCACCAAAATGTTTTTATGCCTCAATGCGGCCTGGCACCCGGCTTTATCAGCATCGCCGCCAATGCGCTTATGCAACAATTTGATAGTCTCGACACGGTCAAAATGCGAGTGGGGGCTTTACCGGTTAATCCCAATAACACCTTAAAATATTCCCTTACCTGGTCCACCGACGGGCTTATCAATGAGTACGGCAATACCTGCTTTGGCATTGAGAACGGGGATATTTCTCCCCTGCTCCCTTTGGAGGGCTATGAAACCATTACTCTGGACGGTGTATTGTATGAAGCCTTCAACACCTCCGGCGGCTTGGGTACTCTGGCCGATACCTATCACGGCAAAGTGGAGACGATGAACTACAAAACCCTGCGCTACCCCGGTCACTGCAAAAACATCAAACTCTTGATGAACGACCTCAAACTGAACCAGGACCGGACCACACTCAAGCGTATTCTGGAAAACGCCATTCCTAAAACTCTACAGGATGTAGTACTGGTTTACGTGGCGGTGAGTGGCCGTATCGGCGGTGACTTGTTTGAAAAAAATTATGTGAAAAAAGTCTATCCTGAAACCATACAAAACAAGCTCTGGTCCTCCATTCAAGTCACCACGGCAGCCGGTGTTTGTGCCGTAGTGGATATCGTGCTGCAAAATATAAAAAACTACCGGGGATTTGTGACCCAGGAACAAATTGGTCTGGACACGTTCATTAACAATCGTTTTGGAAAATATTACGCTTAAAGGGAGTACGCAGTGGACTTATTAAAACAACTGCACATTGAACCCAATCCCAGCGCTACCTATTGCGGTGGCCACGGCTGGATCAGCAGCAACGGTAAAACCATACCGTGCATCAACCCCGCTACAGAAGCACAAATCACTCAAGTGCAAACCTGCTCCGCCGAGCAATATGAATTAGTGATGCAAAACAGCGCAGCGGAATTTCAACGCTGGCGCCACCTTCCTGCGCCCAAACGCGGTGAATTGATACGCGCCATTGGCGACAAACTGCGACAATACAAAGACCCCTTGGGTAGTCTTATCGCCACGGAAATGGGGAAAATCAAACAGGAAGGTGATGGCGAAGTCCAGGAGATGATTGATATTGCCGACTTGGCCGTGGGCCAATCCCGCATGCTCTACGGCAAAACCATGCACTCGGAACGCCCACAACACCGTATGTACGAACAGTGGCATCCCCTGGGCATCGTCGGTGTCATCAGCGCTTTTAATTTTCCCATGGCGGTGTGGTCCTGGAACGCCTTTCTTGCCGCCATTGCCGGTAATACCGTGGTGTGGAAACCCTCATCCAAAACGCCCTTGTGCGCCGTGGCCGTGCAGCACATTTGCAATCAAGTCATGGAAGTTGCCGGCTACCCCGGTGTTTTTTCACTGTTTCTGCCTGAGGATAGAAGCACCTCTGAGCGATTTATCCACGACCCAAGAGTGGGCTTAATGTCATTCACCGGCTCCAGCGCCACCGGACACAAAGTGGCTGCCGCCGTCTCTGCGCGCATGGGTAAATACCTATTGGAATGCAGCGGCAACAACGCCATTATCGTCGACCAAAGCGCGGATTTGAAATTGGTTATCCCCGCCATCGTCTTTGGCGCCGCCGGTACCGCCGGGCAACGCTGCACCACTACCCGCCGAGTCCTGGTCCATCACAGCATCATGGATGAAGTCTGTGAAAAACTGCGTCATGCATACGCCCAAATCAAACCCGGTAATCCGCTGCAAACTGATGTGCTCATGGGCCCCTTAATTGATGCCACCGCGGTGGACCGGTTTGTTCAGGTCATAGAGACACTAAAAAATGACGGCGCCCAAATCCTGGCAGGCGGCAAATCCCTGCCAGGCCCCGGTTATTTCGTGGAGCCCACGTTAGTTCGAATGGAAGAACAAAAAGACATGGTCAAGCAGGAAACCTTTGCCCCCATACTCTACCTCATGCCCTACGACACCCTGGAACACGCCATCGCCCTGCAAAACGATGTGCCTCAAGGTTTGTCATCCGCCATTTTCACTCAGGACCTGAAAACCGCTGAAACCTTCTTATCTGTGGTGGGTAGTGATTGTGGCATTGCCAATGTCAACATTGGCACCTCGGGCGCCGAAATTGGAGGTGCCTTTGGCGGAGAAAAACAAACCGGCGGCGGTCGCGAAGCCGGATCGGATTCCTGGAAAGCCTATATGCGGCGGCAGACCAACACGATAAACTGGAGTGATGAGTTACCGCTGGCGCAGGGGATTCGGTTTGATTTGGAGTGAGGTTTGGTTTGGGGTTTGGCACTTCGAACAAATACGGAAAGCCTCTGCGTTTCTTGGCTCAGCCTGGGAACTCGCTCGACAGGCGAGTCGTAGTGCGTACTGCGGGTTTCCGTGAATGTTTTTTGGATTTAATTTTCGTCAATATCTTTGCTGCAAACTGACGCAAGCAATCGGATACGAAGCTGGTTTTTGCTCACCCTACTTGGTCAGTGGTCAATCTATTTAAGCCTTTTTGAGGTGTAGCCTATCGGTAACAAGAACAAATCTAATAAATAAATGAACTGAATTCGTTCAAGGAACCCAGCCAAGCGACACAGAAAAAAGTATTACAGCTCGAAACGCGGTAAGGAAAAACCAAAAATGGAGCAGAGAAAAAGACTAAGACTCCGGAGCATCACCAAACAACAAAATCCCATCCTTCCCCATAACGGTCACCTGACATACTTTCTGCTTCCATAACGAAGCCGACAGTATTTTCCGGTTGGAAGTCACCGAAACAGTGTAATCCACACCGTTGTGGGTAAATCCCACATAGGCGGTATCTTCACCGTGGTTACCCCCCGGTCTTTCGATGACTTGTTGCAACTTCAGTGCATGCTGCTGGAATTTTTTCTGCACAGGATCCATAAATCACCGGGTTATTCTTGTTAGGCAAACAAGCGTTCTATTCTACAGAATCCCTGGTGGTTTTCCCAACACCAATGTCAGGCACCGGATTGAACCGTAGTAATCGCGGATTGTTGGCTTTCAGACTGTTTGCGCACACAATTCCGTATAGCACGGGTCAGATCCGCCTCTTTTACGGGTTTTTTCAGATAGTGAGCCGCTCCCATGTCGTAAGCTTTTGTTTTTTCGTCTACTTTACTCAAAACAATCACGGGAATATGATTCAAATCGACATCCGCCTTAAGCTCCAGCAGGCAACCCCATCCTTCATCTTGAGGTAACAAAATATCGAGTAGAATCACATCCGGATCGACCCGCCTGGCGAGATGCAAGCCTCGCTTAGCCGTTTCGGCTACAGAAATATTAAAACCTGCCTTTTGCAAATACTCCGGCAAGAATAACAGCGCGTTGGGATCTGCATCAATGACCAATACTGTCGACACATAACTGCGCCGGTCATTACCTTTTTCTCTGGACAAGGGGGTGTTCGGGATTGCAATGGTTTCAGGTCGATTAAGCGACAGCGGCAGTCTAATAATGAACTCGGTCCCCTTACCCGACTCACTTTGCACATCGATGCGGCCTCCTAACATTTCCGTAAAACGCTTACTGATGGTTAATCCCAGCCCGGTGCCGCCATACTTTCGGGTTGAGGTACTGTCTACCTGAGAAAACTCTTCAAACAGATGCTTAATCTCCTGACTGGATATACCTATGCCCGTATCCTTCACTGAAAACCAGATTTCATTGTGTTCGGCACTGCGCGTCACGCTCAATGTAATAACGCCTGCATTGGTAAACTTGGCTGCATTACTCAATAAGTTAATCAGAGACTGGCTCAGTTTGGCTGAGTCAGAAACGATCTCATCCAGTTCCGGGTCTACTTCTAATATAAAGTGATTAGTGTTGTAATTAATCAACGGTAAAACCGCTATGGACACCTCATCCAGCAATTTATGCAAATCTAAGGATTTGAGGGTCATTTCCATTTTACCCGCTTCAATCTTGGACAAATCCAGAATATCACTCACCAGACTCAACAGATGCGCCCCGGCTGATTTAATTTTCTTTAGATCGGGACCAAATTGTTCAACTCCGGCAGCATCCGCTTCTTCCTCCAGAATCTCACTGTACCCAATAATGGCGTTCAAGGGCGTACGCAACTCATGACTCATATTCGCCAGAAAAGCAGACTTAATTTGACTGGACTTCAGGGCGTGGTCTCTGGCTTCGGCCAGTTCGGTGGTGCGTTCGCGGATACGCTGCTCCAAGCTGGATTGTACATCAAGCAATTCTTTTTCTAAGGCCTCACAGCGCTGACGATAATACTGTATATTATTGTTTTTAATATAGTTATTGGAATTCTCCTTGTGGCGTTTGGAATCCGCATAGGACATATAAGCAGCGCCTAGCGCCAGAGCACATGCCAAAACCAATAGCCCTTGTATCAGCCCGATAGGAAAACCACCGCTGATGGTTGCCACGCACAGGAACAACAAGATCGTGACTAACAACAGAGAGCCGATGTAGGTTTGTATTGTCCGGTATTTTAGAGACATCTTATATTGAACCACCTCCAGACTATATCGTTCCAGCCGTCTATTCTCTAAATAGTCATTTCCGCCGCCCCAAGGAACTTCTTGTAATTCTTATCTGTCATACCTTGCTGACAGGCCGGAGGAAGTCTAGAATTCCAGCCTGCTGGAACGTAAGGGAGTAACTGCCAGTGGCAGTTATAAAAAGGTTCCACACGCTTGCTGCATAAGGCAGGCTGACAAATAATTGAAAACTTTTGGTGATCTGATTAAGTCCTGCACAGTTTTTACAGGATGATTCATGGCGACGTCATACCGACAAGCTGTAGTACCAACATGTCCTGAATTACTGGCCTTGGATTCAATCCAGTATTGCCATACCACAAACATCCTTGATCCGTTGTGGAGGCGGCTTTGATCCGCTTGCGCAACACAAGGCAACAACCAATAAGAGAGGTCATAGATTGTTTATGGAGACAATGATTGACGTTCAAAATTTGCGCAAAACCTTTGGGTCTTTTGTCGCAGTTTCGAATATCTCATTCCAGCTAAAGCGAGGCGAAGTGCTGGGTTTTCTCGGTCCCAATGGCGCGGGAAAATCCACCGCGATGAAAATGATTACGGGATTTCTGACCCCCACTGATGGTCAGGTCAGCATCTGTGGTCACGACGTCACTGACGAACCCATCAAGGTGAAAGCAGCATTAGGGTATTTGCCCGAAGGTGCCCCCACCTACGGTGACATGACACCCAATAGCTTTCTGGAATTCATTGCCGAAATTCGCGGCTACAAAGGCGAAGAAAAACAAAAGCGGGTGCAGCAAGCCGTAGCTACCACCAACTTGGAATCGGTACTGCACAAACCCATTGAAACCCTGTCCAAAGGATTTAAACGCCGTGTCGGTCTGGCTCAAGCCATATTGCACGACCCGGACGTACTTATATTGGATGAACCCACCGACGGTCTGGACCCCAACCAAAAACACGAAGTGCGGGCGTTATTGCAATCCATGGCTAAAGACAAAGCCATCATTATTTCCACCCATATCCTGGAAGAAGTGGAAGCGGTTTGTACCCGGGCCATGATCATTTCTCGGGGAGAACTCTTGTTTGACGGGACTCCGCAGGAACTGGAGGCACAATCCAAAGTTCGTAACGCTGTGTCGTTGGTATTGGAGTCCGGTGATACCAAAGAAGTCAGCCGCAAACTGGAACAACTGAACCAAGTGGCTTCGGTACAAACACAAAAACGGGATGATACGGTGAAATACACCATCATACCCAAAGACGGCAAATCCATCGTCAAGGACCTGGCCCACCTGTGCCGCTCGGAAAACTGGACCGTGGATGAGATGCATGTGGAACCCGTGAAACTCGATGAGGTTTTTCGCAGCATCACCACATCAGAATCTCAGGAGGTACGCACATGAGTACTGCGATTGCAAATACAAATTCCAACCTGCTACTGTCCGTGTGCAAGCGGGAATTGGGCAACTACTTCGGAACACCCGTTGCCTATGTCTTTATAGTGATCTTCTTGGCGATGACCGGTGTCTTTACCTTTGACATTGGCAGCTTTTATGAGCGCGCGCAGGCTGATTTACGACCTTTCTTTCATTTCCATCCCTGGTTATATTTGTTTTTGATTCCCGCTCTGTCCATGCGCTTGTGGGCCGAAGAGCGAAAATCGGGCACCATTGAACTCATCATGACACTACCCATTCCTATTGGTATTACCGTATTGGGTAAATTCCTGGCCGCCTGGGGTTTTACTGCCATTGCTCTGGCGCTCACCTTTCCCATGTGGATCACCGTAAATTACCTGGGCAATCCGGACAACGGTGTCATTTTCGCCAGCTATGTGGGCAGTCTATTAATGGCCGGGGCTTATCTGGCGGTGGGTTCCTGCATTTCAGCCATTACCAAAAATCAAGTCATCGCCTTTGTTATTGCGGTGGTGGTTTGTTTTCTATTCATTGTGGCGGGTTTCCCCGTGGTGCTGAACTTCTTCCGGGACTGGACCCCACAACTGATCGTTAACGCCATTGCCTCATTTAGTTTTCTGACCCATTTCAACAACATTAACAAAGGGATCTTTGACCTTAGGGACATTTTCTACTTCGCCAGCTTTATTGCGTTCTGGCTCTACGTCAATGTTGTAATTATTGAAATGAAAAAAGCGGATTAGAAGGAAGCACCAATGAAGAATACCAAACTCATATCAAGCACAGGTATATTGATTGCCCTGGTGTTGCTTCTGGCGGTCAATATTCTGACGAATGTTATTTTTAAGTCGGCACGTATAGACCTGACTGAGGACAATCTTTACACCCTGTCGAAGGGCACCAAAAACATTATCGGCAATTTTGAAGAACCGGTAACGCTGCACTTTTACTTTTCTGAAAAACTGGCCAGTAAAATTCCGGCCTTGATGAACTACGGCAACCGGGTTCGCGAACTACTGGAAGAGTATGCCTCCCATTCCGGTGGCAATGTGCGGTTGATTGTTTCGGATCCCGAACCTTTTTCCGATGCCGAAGACCAGGCCGTACAAAACGGTTTGCAGGGCGTACCCATCGACAATGCCGGTAGTACGGCCTATTTTGGTCTGGTGGGCACCAATTCCACCGATGATAAGGAAGTGATTCCATTCTTCCAGCAAGACAAGGAAGCGGCATTGGAATATGACATTACCCGTCTGGTTTACAAGCTGGGTAACAGCAAAAAGACGGTGGTAGGATTGCTGAGCACCCTGCCGGTGGAGGGGGATGCCCCCAATCCCATGATGATGGGACAACCGTCCGATGAATGGATGGTGGTATCCCAGTTAAAACAATTATTTGACGTACGCACTCTGGCTAAGGACGTGGACAAGATTCCGGATGATGTCAGCGTGCTCATGCTGGTACATCCGAAAGAGCTGAGTGACAAAACCCAGTTTGCCATTGATCAGTTTGTACTCCGCGGTGGCCGAGCCCTGGTATTTGCTGACCCCCATGCGGAAGCCGAAGAGATAGCACCGGACCCCAATAATCCCATGGCCGCCGCCATGGCCAGTAAAGCCTCCGACCTGAAAAAACTGTTCGATGCCTGGGGCGTAGAACTGGTACCGGGCAAACTGGCCACTGACGTGGTAACGGCTGCCCGAGTCACTATTAACCAGGGCATGCGCCCACAAAATGTGGAATACGTTGTGTGGATGCAACTACAGAAAGACAATATTTCCAACGACGATTTTGTTACTGCGGAATTGGACCAGATTACCCTTGCGTCGGGTGGCCAATTACAAGCCAAAAGCGGTGCAACAACTCAGTTTACGCCACTAATGGAAACCTCCGACAAAGCCATGTCGGTGGACACCAGCCGCGTTCAATTCCGGCCGGACCCCATGGGTCTGCTCAACAGCTATCAACCCGGAGGCAAAAAGCTGACCCTGGCCGCACGTGTCACCGGAGAAGTAAAAAGTGCTTTTCCGAATGGAGCTCCGGACGGCGCTCAGGGTGAGTGGCTCAAAGAATCCAGAGAAGCCATTAATATCATTATTGTGGCCGATACGGATATGTTGCAGGATCGTTTTTGGGTGAATGTACAAAACTTTTTCGGTCAACGCGTGGCTATTCCCAGAGCCAATAACGGTGCTTTGGTTATCAATGCAGTTGAAAATCTCAGCGGAAGCAACGATTTAATCGGCCTGCGCAGCCGTGGCAACTTCTCCAGACCCTTTGAGAAGGTAAAGGAAATTCAACGCGAAGCGGAAAAGAATTTCCGTGCTCGGGAAAAACAGTTACAGGCTAAATTGCGCGATACGGAACGTAAAATATCCGAGTTGCAGCGCCAAAAAGGCGGAGACAATGAAACGATTCTCAGCCCGGAACAACGTCGTGAAATTGACAAGTTCCGCAATGAGCAGGTAAAGACGCGGAAAGATCTGCGTAATGTGCAACATGAATTAAGGAAAAATATAGAGTCTCTAGGCTCCTTCCTGAAATTTGCCAATACCGCATTTATTCCCATACTGATTATTCTCTTTGCCATCGGCCTTGGCGTGTATCGCCACAAACGTATGGATCGCATGGCAGGTTAAGAACATTAGGGAGACACTTTGGAATGAAGAAAAACCAACTTATTATTTTATCGGTAATTACCCTGGTGGCCGCAATTGCGGCCCTGGTGGCCAACAATATGAAAAGCAATGCCGTCAGCAACAAAGCGGCCGGCAAAGCCTTGTTCCCCGCCCTGTCCGCTAATGTCAACAAAGTCCAGGAAGTGGAAATCACTAAAGGCAAAAACATTATCAATATCCAGCGCAAGGACAACACTTGGCAAGTGGTTCAAAAAGACGGTTACACAGCCAATTTGTCGAAAATAAAGGAAACCATCCTGAAACTGGCGGAATTTAAAACCCTGGAAGCTAAAACCAAAAAACAGGATAACTTCGGCAAACTCAATGTCGAAGATCCTACGGTGGATAGCGCCAAATCCATTTTGGTGACACTGAAGGGCGAAAACAATACCACCATGGCAGCATTGGTCGTGGGCAAACAACTCTCCGGTAGTGTAACCGCGGTGGGCGGTGAAAAAACCTATGTACGCAAAATGGGGGAAGATCAAGTCTGGTTGGTAGCAGGTGGTTTGCTGATCGATGATTTGGCAATCGACTGGATGGATGAACAAATCATGGACATCCCCGATTCCCGTATCAGTAAGATCGTGATCACACCGCCTAAGGGCAAGCCCGTAACGATTGTAAAAAACAAACCCGAGGACAAAGAGTTCATGTTAATGGATTTGCCTAAAAACAAAGAACTCAAGTCCACCGGCGAACTCACGCAAACCGCACGCCTGTTACAAGGGCTGCGTATGAAGGATGTCAGCAAGGCCGAAAAGGTGGATATGAGTACCAACCCCAACACCAAAACCGATATTTATACCTTCGATGGCTTGGTAATAAGCGCCGTCAGCATGCAAAAAGACAGTGATCACTTCATTACATTGGATGCTCGCTTTGATGCGACGACACGCTTTACACCGCCCCAAGATCCGGCACCAAAACAAATCCCTGCGCCGGATGGGAAGGCGCAACCCGATTCAACCGCAACTTCGCCAAGCACAGCAAGCTCACCCGGCACGATGTTAAAACCCGCCGCTGAGGTTCAAACCGAAGCAAGTGCATTGAGCGAAAAACTCAAACCCTGGACCTACACCCTATCCAAATCCAAAGGGGTGGCTTTTATTAAAACCATGGATGATTTACTCAAAGCAAAAGAATAGACAGCATTCAGCCGACGACGGTGCGACAGGCGCCGTTGTCGTTCTATTTTTTCCATCCATCAGTCATCAAACCGTCTCAGTATTCATCACCCCTTGGGACTTTTAGGTAATATTCTCTATACTTGTAGAGAACACCTCTTCAACAAGGACCCCAATGGAACGGTTAAAGCCAGCAATACCCCGCTCGTTTTCTCATAGCAACTCCGTCAAAATCGTTCTATCGTGTCTGCTGTGTTTTTTCATGCAGGTCAGGCCGGTCCAAGCGGACCCCCCTCAGATTGGCAAACAGAGTAAAGGTGCGTCCATTAATCAAACCATGGCACAAATCGGAACCACCCTGATGGACTTGTATCCTTATATCCTTGACCAGGACAGCGACCACATGCTGGAAAATCGTGGCCTTATCGCCACCCAAGTGAATCGTCTGATCTTTCTATTGAAATCAGCACAACCCCACTTTCTACACCGCTCCAAAACTTTCCAGGTGTCTTATGATGTACTAATTGGCCACTTGTCAGAAACTCAAAAAGCCATTGCCCGTGATAATATGCGCTACGCTTATAGTTTGCTCAATGAAGTTAGCTCTATATGCAGCTCCTGCCATACCCAGGACCAGCGCCAACGCACATTGTTCAAAGACGGTAAACGCGCCCGCTTTAACTCCGATTTTCAATTTGCCGAATTTAACTTTCTCACCAGAAATTACCCGGTGGCAGTTCGCTACTATGAAAAGACCTTGCAGAACCAATCAAAAGACCAGCGTAAAAACATGATGGCACTGGACCGCGTACTCACCATTTATGTACAGGTTCAAAATCAACCCGGTACCGCAGCGCGTTTTTTTGAAAAATACAAAGACACTGACAATGTTGATGCTCTAACAAAACGGTCCATGCAACAATGGATTCCGGCGCTTAGGCAATTAGACAAAAACAAAACCGGTGCAAACCCGAATTTTACGCAGTTGGAACAAGAAGTTCATGAATACCTGGGATCGTTGCAGGAAGCCGGAGCCACCCTGGCACCCACCAAAACACAGAAGGTTTTCCATCTGTGGCTGCAAGGCAGGTTGTACCGTTATCTCTCCACGGCAACAGCCACTGAAGTACCCAAGCTATTGTACTGGCTGGCACTCAACGCCCGAGCGACCAAGCACAGTTATTACTTTTCCCTGGCTGATCTGTACCTGAAACAATGCATGCTGGAATACAGCCGTCACGACTACGCTCGCAAATGCTTCGAGGAATACAAGGAATCAGTTGAATTCAGCTATTCCGGTTCCATTGGCACCCATATCCCGCAAGAGGTACAACAGGAACTCAACCGTTTAAAGGCCATTGTACACTCCAAATAACCTCACCCATCAATCAGCAAAACCTAATGCAATTACACAGCTAAATGTCGCGACCTGTGGATAGCAGTTGTTGTAAATAACGCTGAGCAATGGATGCCTTTTGCAAACAGTAGGAGTATTGTTTTGTCCGCAAATGACCTTTTGCCTGGGTAATCCACTTGTAAGACTGAATATAGGCTGTGGTCTGGGTGTAAGCTTCCTGTTCAGCTTTTTTTAACATGGCTGTTGCATCATCCACTGTATGCTGACAGGAGCCAATCAATGCGGGATCGGGTTCGGAACTCAAAGCAATACAAGCGGTTAACAATATGGTTCCAAGCCCAAAAACAACTATACGTAACATCTTCAGCCAGCCTCCTTTCTTAATGTTTTCTTATGCTTCATCTTTCCTGATATCCCTCACATCATAAAACTTATTGTTTTCTATGTACATTATTTAATTCCCACAAAATATGTAGCGTCTACCGTTAAAGAAATTCCCTGCCGGAACGAAGTAAAGAACAGTATTTTCCCTGTTTGCTGAGTGGACTATGAGATTGTTACTGGTAGAAGATAATGAAAGTATTGGTAAAGGACTGTATCTGGGTTTGAACCAAAGTGGTTATGCTGTGGACTGGGTACGAGACGGCGAAACCGCCGAATCTGCTTTTAACACCAATGATTACGATGTTGCTGTGTTAGATCTGGGATTACCGCGAAAATCCGGCATGAGCGTGTTGGCAGCTGTTCGTGCCAACGGTAACCGTGTCCCTATTGTGGTGTTAACGGCAAAAGATACCATCGACGAACGCATCACAGGCCTGGATACCGGCGCCGATGACTATATGGTAAAACCGTTTGACTTGGATGAGTTGGGTGCCCGTTTGCGAGCCGTCATGCGGCGCAACCGTGGTCGCGCCACCCCCGTTTTACTGCATGGAGATCTGGAACTCGATCCGGCCGCCCACAGCGTACGCAAAAACGGTGCGGCGCTGGAACTCACGCCAAAAGCTTTCGATATTCTCCATGTATTTATGGAAAACCAAGGCCAAGTGGTCAGCCGCTCTCGATTAGAGGAAAGCCTGTATTCCTGGAAAAACGAAATCGACAGCAATGCCATAGAAGTACACATTCATCAAATCCGTAAAAAGCTGGGTCCGGACATAATCCGTACCGTGCGCGGTAGTGGTTATATTATGGATACCATCGACTATCAGGAAACATGATTCTCTCCATCAAGGCCCGCCTGCTAACCGGTTTGCTTACCATACTGGCTTTGTCCTTTGGCATCATACTGGTTATTAACTATTTTGATACAGAAGCCGAATTACTGGAGTTATTCGACGCCCAGATTGCACAAGCGGCGCGGGTTTTATTGGAGCTCAGCGATCATGAATTGCAGGAGCAACTGGCTTTTCACGCACAGGATGATATTAACCATTACCAAACTCAGATCCACAAGTATCAGCAGGAAATTGACTTTCAAATCTGGGTCAATGGCGATCATTTGGCAGTAAAATCCGCCGGGGCGCCTTCGGAACGTTTCATAGAACAAGATAAGGTATTCGGATACTACAAAAAAGGGCAGCAACACTGGCGCGTTTATGCCATTTCCAACCAAGATGGCAGCATACGAGTACAGGTAGGACAGCCTTATGATCAACGAAACGCCCTGAGTAACAGTATTACTGTAAGGCTCATGACCTCATTCGCCTTGCTGCTGCCTCTGTTGGCTATTTGTATTGTCATTATTGTGGCGCATTCTCTCAATCCCTTTAAACGTATCGCCGCACAACTCAAATCGCGCAAAGCTCGCAATCTACAAGCCATTGACACCCGCTCTGTGCCACCGGAAGCTCAGCCCATGATACAGTCAATGAACGACTTATTTATCCGGCTCAAAGCAGCATTCGAAAATATCGTCCTGTTTACCTCCAACGCCGCTCACGAATTACGCACACCTTTAGCTCAACAGTTGGTGCATGCTCAACTGGCTCAAAAAACCACCGATGAGGAAACTCGCGAAGTTGCGTTAAGTGAAGTGGTACAAGGTGTAAAGCGAGCAACCAATTTAGTGGAACAACTGCTCACCCTGTCCCGATTGGACCCGGAAAGTGCACTGGAAGAGTCCGAATCCACCGACTTGCTTGCGGTTGTGGAGGAAAACCTGGAAAGCATGATGGTCACGGCACTGAAAAAGAGCATTGATGTCAACTGGAATAAAACCAATGACGACATGAAGGTGTGTGGAAAATCGGACTTATTGTCTATTTTGGTTCGTAACGTGTTTGAAAATGCCGTGCGGTATACCCCGGAAAACGGCACAGTCGATGTCTATTTAAGCAACAATGCCAACTCGGTGTCATTACAAGTCTCCGACAGTGGGCCCGGTATTCCTTTGGAAGAACGCAGTCGTGTTTTTAAACGCTTTTACCGGCTAAACAGTACCAGCGAAGGTACCGGACTGGGGTTGGCCATGGTGAAGCGCATTGCAGAAATTCATCAGGCGCAAATTGAATTGACAGAATCAAACTACGGAGGCCTGCAAGTCAACCTGAAATTCCTGCGCAACTTCCCCGAGACTTGCTGCGAATCGGGTAACTAACCACTCTACGTTTGCCCCGGACTTCGTTAAAGCAGGTTTATGTATTAGAATACCTGCGCAAATGAGCACCGCAACTTTTAACCGTATTCCTATCTATTGGCTGCCCATCTTAATTGGGGTACTGCCCGTAGCTGCCGCCAATATTTGCTATGTGATCGCCTCACAGGCCGGTCACGTACCATTGTGCATTCCTTACCTCAGCGGTTGCACCTCCATCAGTTCAACGGGGCGGGCCCTGCCGGAAGCCTTGATATTTAAAGGTGCCATCATCCCAAGTGCGGTGTTAATGATGGCCTACTGGGCTCTGGTCTACCGTTGGTTTACCTGCTTTGAAAATAAACCCGGTTTTGGTATTCGCAGCATTCCGGTATTGGGAATCATTGCGGCTGTTTTTCTCATCGTCTACGCAGTAGCCTTGGGTGCCATCGGTGAGGAATACCGCAATATACGCCGCGTGGGCGTTACCCTGTTTTTTGGTTTGACGTTTCTGGCCCAGTTAACCATGACCGCAGCCTTGCATCGCCTGTACCGTAGTGGCCGTGTTACCCTGCCCGCTTATCTTCCCAAACTCTACATTGCGGGGGCTGTAGTGCTATTGAGTATCGGCCTTGCCAGTACGCCCTTGTCCTGGTTTTTACCGCAAACCAATAATATTGTGGAATGGAATTTCGCGATTATAATGTACTTGTATTTTTTACCTACATATTGGTTGTGGCGTCATAGCGGTTTTTACCTTCATGTCGCTACGCAGACATCCGGATAGCAAACCATGCGATATGCAAGCGTTATTTGTTTTTTAAGTCTCCTCTGTATTTCCTGCCAAAGCAATGCACCGAAAGAGCAAGACAAATTTGCACCTACCCGATCTTCCTTCGACACCATTTGGAACGCCTTGGCCACACACGACTCCAACGCGGACGGATACATTGATTCACACGAATTTAACCGCTTTAGTAAAGACCCGGAAGTACTGGCAAAAGTACCAGAGAACCAACAACTTATATTTGAAGACATTGACGAAAACGGTGATGGGCTTATTTCCCAATCTGAGCTGACGACTCTCAGTCATCGGCAAATGTGGTAGCCCCGGCAAGTACCCGCCACTGTGGCGGGTACTGTGAGTGAAAAAAATTCTGCTGTTTCTATTTTACGCTGGCGTAAAACGCCGCCAGATTGGCGATATCAGCGTCGCTTAGCCCCTTCACGATAGTTCCCATGATGGCGTCGTTGCGTTTGCCGTCACGATAATCCTTAGTGGCTTTGATGAGGTAGTTTTCTTTTTGCCCAGCCAAATTGGGATAATTAGGATTGTTGCTGCGTCCATTTAGGCCGTGGCAACCGACACAGTCTTCACTCTTGGCCTTACCGGCTGCCGCATCCCCCCCCGCTTGTGCATTAACACTGATCAAAAGACCGCACATAACTAACATCATCATTGGTTTTATCATTTTGTAGCTCCTCAGTTATAAAACACGGTTTTGGTACCGCCTCAATCAAAATTTTGCCTATAAAACCATGAAACGACTAATGAATTAGCATTTCATTTAATGCTAATTAAAGGTTATTTTGGGTTTGGGCAGCAACACTTTTTTACCCATTTGATGCAAATACATCACCCCAATTGAGCTGGGTCAATAACCACACTCCCTAAAACCCCAATCCGGGCAAATCCAAGTTGCTTTCGTGTCTCAGTCTCCGATAATAAGACAGTTAACAGCACAGGAAAAGCGCCCATGAAACACTTCCTATCCGGCATATTTATTACAACGACTATGGTTTTTACCGCTATGGTTTTAAATGCCTGTTCAGACAGTAAACCGCCTCAGATCAGTTTCAGCGGCAACATCCATCCCATTCTCAATAAGCACTGCATGGAATGCCACCAGTCGGGCGGACCGGGATTTGAAGCCAGCGGCCTGAATATGCAAAGTTACGACACTTTGATGAAAGGAACCAAGTTCGGTCCGGTTATCAAACCGGGGGACGCCATATCCAGCACCCTGGTACGTTTAATCAAGGGCAAAGCGGATCCTTCTATTAATATGCCGCACGGTGGCAGACAACCCCTATCCGAAGTGGAGATACAACAAGTGGAAACCTGGATCAACCAAGGCGCCAAAAACAACTAAGGCCCAACTCCCCGGGTCGGTATAGATACCCTGGTATTCGTACAGTCGTGACATACAATTAGACTATGGACACATTGCAACTACGCAAGGTGGGCATAGATACCTACCTCGAAAACGTCGCCTATTTACATCGAGAATGCGAGGTTTATCGTGCTGAAGGATTCCAGGCTCTTTCCAAAATTATAATCAAACTCAACCACATCAGTATCTACGCCGTTCTCAATGTAGTTGATGATGCCGGCATTGTCTCTCCCGGTGAACTGGGACTGTCACAACAAGCCTTTGAACAATTGAATGCCGATGAAGGCACGGCGGTCAGTGTATCCCAAGCCGCTCCACCCCGTTCGATGGATGCCGTACGCCGCAAAATCAATGGGGAACGCTTGAACCTGGAGGACTTTCGAGCCATCACCAATGATATTGGCAAGAATCGTTATTCCAAAATGGAACTGGCGGCATTCCTGGTTGCATCAGGACAAACGGGGTTGGACCGTGAGGAAATTCTCCACCTTACCCAGGCCATGACCGAATCCGGCGACCGTCTCGACTGGCACGACTCAGTGGTGGTGGATAAGCACTGTATTGGTGGAATTCCGGGCAATCGCACTTCCATGATAGTTGCACCCATCGTCGCCGCCCATGGTACGCTGATGCCCAAAACCTCCAGCCGGGCCATAACCTCACCTGCCGGCACGGCAGACACCATGGAAGTGCTGGCAAATGTTGAACTGACACCGCAACAGTTACATCAGGTTGTGGCCAAGGAGCGAACCTGCCTGGCATGGGGCGGCACCGCCGGACTGGCACCGGTGGATGACATCCTGATCTCGGTAGAACGTCCGCTGGGCATTGATTCCATGGGGCAAATGGTAGCTTCCATATTGTCGAAAAAACTCGCTGCGGGCTCCACCCATTTGCTGATCGATATTCCGGTGGGCACCAGCGCCAAAGTACGTCATATGCGAGAAGCTTTGCAGCTGCGTAAGCTGTTCGAATACACCGCAGACCGGCTGAATCTCCAATTGGACGTGGTACTCAGTGACGGCAACCAACCGGTGGGCCGCGGCATTGGACCGGTGTTGGAAGCCCGGGATGTCATGCAGGTGTTGAACAATCTGGATAGTGCACCCAATGATTTACGCCAAAAATCCCTACGCCTGGCCGGGCGTCTGCTGGAATTTGACCCCGATGTTCGTGGCGGCAATGGCTTTGCGCTGGCTCGCGACATCCTGGACTCCGGTCGAGCCTTGAAAAAAATGCAAGCCATCATTGCCGCCCAGGGTAAACAAACCACGAACTTTGAGCTGGGCCAACGCACCATGGATGTGGTCGCCGGTAAAACCGGCTATGTGGTGGCCATTAACAATTTCCAGATGTCAAAAATCGCTCGTTTGGCCGGAGCCCCTATGGACAAAGGCGCCGGGGTGGATTTGTTCAAAAAACTGGGGGATCCGGTGGAAGCTGACACCGTGGTGTATCGCATACATGCCCAGTTTCCCGCCGACTTCCATTTCGCCTGCGCACTGGCACAGCAAGACAGCGGCTATCGTATTGGTGATCAGTCACGTATTCCCACGCCCTATGCCGAACTCTAAACCCCATGATACATTTTTGGTCACCTTTGCCGATGAGGATCAGGAGCAGGCTCGTCTCTTATCGCAACATTTGGGAATAGAACGGGCGCAAATTCAAGTACATTATTTTCCGGATGGAGAATGCAGAATCACACTGCCGGAAATGTCGGCCCGGCAACTGATTTTGTTACGTTGTTTGGATCATCCCAACAGCAAACTGGTGGAGCTGATGCTTGCCGCCGGCACCGCCCGTCGGCTGGGCTGCAAAGATCTCACCCTGATTGCCCCTTATCTCTGCTATATGCGCCAGGACGCGGCGTTTAAACCGGGTGAAGCCATCAGTCAGGAAATTATCGGTAAGTTTCTCAGCGACCACGTAGATCAACTGATCACCGTAGATGCCCATTTGCATCGCATCAGCGAACTGCATCAGGCCGTCCCGGCCCATCGTGCCCTCAATATTACCGCGGCGCAGCAAATCGGTCGTTTTATTGCACAACAGATAGACAAGCCGGTGTTACTGGGACCGGATAGTGAATCGCAACAGTGGGTACACAGCGCCGCGGAGCCGGGTCAACTACCTTGGTTTGTAGCCGACAAGCAACGCCTGGGGGACCGTCGAGTGCAGATACAACTTCCCGACATGCCGGTAAAACAGCGTAATATCGTCATTGTTGACGATATGGCCAGCACCGGCGAAACCATTATGCAAGCGGCACTTTTACTACAGCAACGAGGAGCCGCCAGTGTCAGCTGTGCCCTCACCCATGCCCTGTTCGACGACAACATCTATTCTAAAATGCGACAGAGCGGAATCCAGGCGATCTGGAGCTGTAATACGGTCAGCCACCCTACCAATCGGGTGGATATCACCCCCTTACTGGCCCAAGCCTGGTTTTCAGTGCAAAAGGAATCGGAGCTTTAAAGCGGATTAAACCGTGCGAGCGGTACCCAATACGCTTCGGGCGACCGCATTGAAACGATGCAGGCGCGTCACCAGCACATCCCGGCAACCGTCTTGATTTATGAGCAACAACTTTGTTGATAACATAATTAAGCCGAAGGACAATAACCAGGAGAACTCGGCGTAGTAACAACAGGCAAACAACAATGAAACACCGGCCATAAGCGCTGAAGCGCAACACAAATAGCGCCCCCATAGCATGGTCAAACCACCGAACATGTAAGCAAGCATAAGAAAAATCAAGAGGAAATCCCAACCCTGGAAGGCGGTGTGATGATTATACAAAATGCCGTCAGGGTAGTTAAACAGATTACTGTAAGCGGTTACGATTAACAAATACGCCAGGGAGAATCTCACGATCAAGACAGATATTCTATTCATCACAACCTACCCGTTTACTGTTACCTATTCCTTGTTATGTCTGTTATCGGTCCGTTCCGAGTTTTTTGAGCACTGCGTCACAGTTATTTGGTAAACTAAGTGCAAACTTTCGGAATTGTTAAATAAAAGACAACAAATCCCTTTTTTTTGAAGTTTTCTATCGTTTTTCTGAAGTATAGAAATACAAGCCAGAATCGGACCAACCCTGAGATGAAGCACTTCCAGTTTGACCGACATCATTGGAAACAATCTAACCTTCTTTATAATGAATAAAGAAGCTTGCAAATTAAGGTACATACCATGGCTTATTCAAAAATAGCAGTCGCCATTGATTTTTCGCCTACGGCGGATGTGGTCATCCAACGTGCTCTGGACATGGCACATAACAATGCCGCCCTGCTTTGTTTAACCCACATTGTGGATCACCTTCCCCCCATGGGCTTCGGTGAGGAACCCCTAATTGCACCGGACTGGATGATCCCGGAAAACACGTTGTTACAAGAAGCCGAAAAATCTTTAAACAATTTTGCCCTTACCCACGCCGTCATTGCTGCTGAACAAGTGGTTGCGGTGGGTACGCCGCACCATGAAATCGCCCGTATTGCTGCGGAAAAAAACTGTGATCTGATAGTCGTGGGGTCACACGGCCGCCATGGGGTTCGCCTGCTACTGGGCTCTACGGCCAATGGCGTGTTACATCATGCCCTGTGTGATGTACTCGCCGTCCGTATACCCAATGAATAAGGCAAATCGGATTCAAGTAAGCACAACAAATCAAACTCACTACAACAAAAAACAATAATAACAATGACCATTGTCCTATCCACACTCAATGCACGTTACATTCATAGCGCCCTGGGACTGCGTTACCTCAAAGCACATATGGGAAGCCTGGAAGCACAAACCCGGATCGTGGAATTTGATCTGCAGCGACCTCTATTAGAAATTGCTGAAGCCTTGCTTCAACTCAACCCAACTATTGTCGGATTTGGCGTCTATATCTGGAACGTTGAGGAAACCACTCGGCTGATCGCGATCCTGAAAAAAATTCAACCCAAGCTGACGATAGTCATTGGCGGCCCTGAGGTGAGTTACGAATTCGAGCAACAAGGTATCACTCAGCTTTGTGACTATTTGATTACGGGAGCCGCTGACTTAGCGTTCGTCCGGCTGTGTGAAACCATTGTGGAAAACCTGGCCCCAGCTGAAAAAATCATACATGCCCAAACACCATCCCCAAAACAATTACAACTCCCCTACTACCTTTACACTCAGGAGGATATTGAGAACAGGGTTTTGTACATTGAAGCCTCGAGGGGCTGCCCCTTTAAATGCGAATTTTGCTTATCCGCATTGGATAAAACATCCACGGGTTTTGAGCTGGAACCACTGCTGCGGGAACTGGATTTGCTAATTCAACGTGGCGCCAGGCAGTTTAAATTCGTGGATCGAACCTTTAATTTGAACACACAACACAGTAGCCGAATACTGCAATTCTTCCTTGATCGAATGGATTTAAACCTGTTTATTCACTTTGAGGTCATCCCGGATCACTTACCGGAAAAATTGAAATTATTAATTACTCAGTTTCCACCGGGAAGTCTTCAATTTGAACTGGGGATACAAAGCTTTGATCCGCAAACACAAGAAAGAATCAGTCGCAAACAAAACAACGAAAAGACCTGCGAAAACCTCTTATGGCTGCGACAGCATACAAGTGTGCATCTACATACGGACCTGATTCTAGGCTTGCCGGGAGAAACCCTGTCAAGTATCGCCAAAGGATTTAACCAACTGCAACAACTGGAACCGCAGGAAATTCAGGTGGGCATACTCAAACGCCTGCGTGGTACCCCCATTATTCGCCACACACAAAATCACCAAATGGTGTATAACCCCAATCCTCCCTATAACCTCATATGCTCTGACACCCTAGATTTTGCCACCATGCAAAGACTGACACGCTTTGCCCGCTACTGGGATTTAGTGGGAAACTCCGCCCGATTCAAATACAGCCTGCCACTGCTTTTGGATACGGAACCGTTCCAGCGGTTTCTGTACTTCAGTGATTCCCTGTTTAGCCAAACCGGTCAGACCCACCGCTTTTCCTTAAAACGGTTATACGAATATGTACATAGCTTTTTACATAAAAACCTGACCCGGTACAAGGAACTTGACGCACAAATCATAGACACGGCACTACTGCAGGACTATCTCGACAGTGGCCTTAAATCCACACCAACATTTATTGATAAAAAACAGTACCTTGAACTGAAAAGGCTCAATTCAAAACAACACGAGGAAATATCCACGGGAAAACGTCAGCAACGACACATCAATCCATGACAAACAAAGCAAAAAAAAGATAAAATGCCACCTAAGAATTACTGAGTTACCAGCAAAAAACCAAGCAAACTACCCGAGATCGTCATGCCAGTTTTATCAGAACTATCCAACAGACAAATAGCCAAGCCCGCAGGCGCAGCGTTTTCAAGTTTCGCAGCCGTAATGTTGCTGACATTTTTTTTGACAACAACCGTCATCGCCTCAAACCAAGACGATGCAACGGCCAAAACAGACACGGCGGAAACAAAACCTATCCCGGCATCAAGCAAATTATTACGTCACTGCAAGGACTGTCATGGAACCGACGGCAGCGGTAATTTAAAAACCAATACGCCACATATCGCCGGCCAAAATTTCGATTACATGTTAGCGGTTACTTTGAATCACAAAGCCGGACTGGTCGACAGTGTCAGCACAAAAAGTACCAACGCAAAAAGCATCGATGACCAACACATCAAGCCCAGTAGCGGCGTACATCAAGTGTATGCCAAACTCGAAGAAGCACAATTGCGCAGTCTTGTGCTGTACTACGCCGAGCTGAAAACGCCTTGGACTTTACCAAAAATATCCGACCACAAGGAAGCTGACCCGGCCGCCTTGATACAACAAGGCAACGCTTTGGCCACTCCGTGTAAAGCGTGTCACGGTGCAGACGGAAACAGCCATATCAAAGGATTACCCAGCTTAGCGGGCCTCTCCGCTGAATATCTGGAAAAAGCATTTTCGGACTATTTTTCCGGAACTCGAACCGACTCCATGATGCAGGCATTCAGTTTGAGCACCAGCACGGCTCAAATAAAACAATTGGCAGCCTATTATGCAAGCTTACCCAGAAAATCCGTAGCTCCAGCTAAAGTGAAATCCCCACCCAAATCGTACCTCGGACTCTGCAACGGCTGTCATGGCCTCAACGGTAACAGTGGCAATCCCAACATTCCCAGCTTAAGCGGTCAGAATCCCTCCTACCTGGAAAAAGCAATGTTGGCCTACCGCGACGGCAAACGTAACGATAACGCCATGAAGGCCGCAGTAACCGACCTGAAAATGGCAATGATTAAACAATTGGCACAATACTATGCGGCGCAAACGCCAATCCAAGTAGCAACAGCCGGTGTTTCCGGCTTTAACCCTTTGCTTGAAGGAAAAATCCTGGCCAGTGCATGCGATGGCTGCCACGGCAAAAACGGCAACAGCGAGTTGAGCGGAACCCCCAGTTTATCCGGACAACCCTTAACCTACTTAGTCAACGGCATTAATGCTTACCGATCCGGAAAACGTAACGTACCGATCATGCAAGCGGCCACCACCTATCTTTCAGATTTAGATGTGGAAAAAATCAGCCTGTATTATTCCAAACAAAAACCGCAGCGAAGATCGAGTAGAAAAATGGAGTCCCCTGAACAAGTATCCGGGTGCAATGGTTGCCACGGTGATAATGGTAATAGTACTTCCAGCGATGTCCCCAGTCTGGCCGGACAAGACCGCCATTATCTAAGCAAGGCACTGTCGGAATACAAGGATGGAAAACGTCCCCATGATGATATGCAGAATGCCACAAAGTCTTTGAACAAATCGCAAATCGCTGCCTTGGCTGAATACTATTCCACGCTCACTCGTGTTCAGGTGGAAAACCTTGCCTTTGAAGATCCCAAATCGCTGGCACAAAAATGCAACCGCTGTCACGGGCACATCGAGCAACCGGATAAACCACGCATTGCAGGCCAAATAAAAACCTATTTATTAAAATCTTTACAGGCTTACAAAAGCAAATCCCGCGAAAACTCCATGATGCATGCCATGTCGGATGTTTTGAGTCTAACTGAGATGGACGCGATTGCTTCGTTTTATGCCACTAAAGTCAAGTGAGCCATCGCTTGAGACCCTGTCCAGAGCTGGCGCGGCGCCAATAAATATGTTACAAGGCACAATGTATAAGGAGAGATTACGATGAAAACAATTAAATTAGTATTCCTTACCGCCGGCTTGGCTGTTGGTATGGTCGGAGCTGCTTACGCAGCAGACCCGACGAACAAAACCGTAGAAGCGGTGAATTTGGAAAGTAAGACGCTGAGCGGAAAGCAAGTACGTATCAAAGGCAAAGTAGTCAAAGTCAACAATGGGATTATGAAACGCAACTTCCTCCACATTCAGGACGGTAGCGGTAACCAAGGCACAAACAATATCACCATCACCAGCAAACAAACGGCTAAGGTTGGTGATTCTGTAACAGTCGTGGGCACTGTCGTGGTAAACAAAGACTTTGGTTTTGGATACTCCTACCCGGTATTAGTAGAAGATTCCAATATTCAAATCCAATAATCCGACGGAACCTCATACGAGGTTCCCGGTTTTTTATCAAGCAGCAAACAATGGCAACACCCAAGAAAACCCGTATTATCACAGCAACGAATCCTGTATTCAGCCAGAACCTCCACCGCTTTTTGCG